>DATBXD010000123.1:0-10746 GCA_036514475.1 Nitrososphaerales archaeon | reverse complement strand
AACAATTACATCATTAACACCATTCTTCTTCAAACCCCAAATCATATTCATTGTACACCAATCAAATTCCACGGAGCTACCAATTCTATAAGTCCCCGCGCCCAGGACAATTACTTTCTTTTTTCCATCAAAAATTATATCATCAAAGTCCCCATTGTATGTCAAATATAGATAATTTGTTTTAGCTGGCCATTCCCCAGCTAAAGTATCTATTTGTTTAACGACAGGTATGATACCTTTGCTTTTTCTGAGGATTCTAATTTCTCCTTCTGAAACTCCTAAGCAAATAGATATTTGTTGATCAGAAAAACCTTTCTGCTTTGATTCTCTAATCATCTCTATGGATTCATCATCAAATGTACCTTTATGATCAGTAAGCTTATTTTCAATTTCGACAACATTCTTTATTTTTTCTAGAAACCACTTATCTATAAAAGCAACATCGCGTATCTTATCTAAAGGCATACTTTTTTTTATTGCCTCTACAAGAGTATACACTATTTCATCTGTAGGCCTGTTTAAACCAATTTCAATCGCCTCAATTGATTGGTCTTCAATAGCAGGATTGCATACCAAACCGATTTTTCCTATTTCACACATCCTAATTGCTTTTTGAAGAGCTTCTTCAAAGCATCTTCCCAAAGCCATAACTTCACCAACGGATTTCATTTGTACGCCTATATTCCTGCTAACTCGTTCGAACTTTTGAAGGTCCCATCGAGGCATTTTCACTACGATATAGTCCAATGATGGTTCAAAGCAAGCTGAAGTGATTTCTGTTACTTTGTTAGTTAGTTCAGGCAAGGTATAACCAAGAGCAAGTTTAGCACTCATATAAGCCAAAGGGTATCCTGTAGCCTTAGATGCAAGAGCTGATGAACGCGAAAGACGAGCGTTAATTTCAATAGCATAAAACTTTTCAGATTTTGTATCTAAAGCAAATTGAATATTGCACTCTCCAACAATCTTACAAGCCTTTGTAGCTACTATTGATGCAGTTCGAAGCATATGATACTCTTTATTAGACAAGGTTTGAGACGGTGCAACTACTATGTTGTCACCAGTATGAACACGCATAGATAACATATTCTCCATATTGCAGACAGTAATACAATTGTCATTTCGATCTCTCATAACTTCGTATTCAATTTGTTTCCACCGCCCAAGATACTCCTCTACCAATACTTGATGCACTAAGCTACTAGAAATCCCTCTTTGTACTATTTCGTCAAGTTCATATTCATTATGAGCTACTCCTGATCCTTTCCCACCTAAAGTATACGCTACACGCACCATAACTGGGTATCCGATCTCTTCTGCGATTCTCCTTGCCTCATTCACTGAATAGGCAGCCTTGCTTTTTGGAACTGGGATTCCAGCTTTAATCATCGTTTTTCTGAACTTATCTCTATCTTCGGTTGCTATTATTCCATCAATTTGAGTCCCTAAGACTTTGATACCGTACTTATCTAGAATTCCATTCTTCGCTAATTGAACACCGCAGTTTAAAGCTGTTTGACCCCCGAAACTAAGAAGTATTCCGTCAGGTCTCTCTTTTTCTATTACTCCAGTTACATATTCAACTGATATTGGCAAAAAATATACTTTGTCAGCTAATCTTGAATCAGTTTGAATAGTTGCAACGTTTGGATTAACTAGTATCGATTCAATACCTTCTTCACGAAGTGCTTTAATTGCCTGAGAACCGCTATAGTCAAATTCTCCAGCTTCTCCAATCTTTATGGATCCACTGCCAATTACAATTATCTTTTTGACACCAATTATTCTACGCATATTACATCATTATTCTAATGAATTCATCAAAAACATATTCAGTGTCATAAGGTCCTGGTGAAGCCTCAGGATGAAATTGAACTGAAATACATTTACCATTTTCATGTATTAATCCTTCACAAGTCTTATCATCCGCGTTAATGAACCAAGGTCGTAATCCAGTATTATCCAAAGAATCAATATCAACTGAGTAACCATGATTTTGACTTGTTACGTATCCTTTTCCAGAGAGCATATCTAAACAGGGTTTGTTCTGCCCTCGATGCCCATATTTCAACTTGAAAGTATTTCCACCTAATGCTAGTGCAATTATTTGCGTTCCAAGACAGATTCCGAGCATTGGAACATTTGTTTCGAATAGTTCTTGAACTGTTTTCACAGTTCTTGTGCATAACTTTGGATTTCCAGGTCCATTACTTACTATCACACCCTTCGGATTATATTTTAAAATGTCTTTTGATGACATATTATAAGGTACACGAATAACTTTGCAGTCTCTTCGAAGAAGTTCTCTAATTATGTTGATCTTCACTCCACAATCTATCAAAACTACAACATTCTCTCCATTACCGTAGAGTATCGGTTCCTTTACTGAAACATTCTCAATAAAATTTATTTCTTCATAATTCTGACTCTTCTTAATAAGATTTAGAAGTTCATTATCTGTCAACATTTCTTCAGAAACATCCAAAACGCCCATCATTACACCATGAGTACGTATCTTCTTCGTGAGTTCCCTTGTATCTATACCGCAGATTCCTGGCACCTCTCCATTCTTCAACCATTCATCTAAACTCATTATAGATGCCCAATGTTCAGGTGTATTGCATAACTCATGCATAATCACCCCTGAAATTTGAAGATTATCAGACTCGAATCCAATTGGTAGACCATAATTATCTTTCAAAGATGGATTTGGAACACCATAATTTCCGATCAACGGATATGTGAAGCATAATATTTGGCCGCAATAAGATGGATCTGTCAAAGATTCAGTATAGCCCACCATACCGGTATTGAAAACAACTTCTCCAACTTTTCTACTTGGAAAACCCAGTCCAAATCCTCTGAAAATTGTTCCATCGTCTAATGCAAGATTAGCTTTTAGACGGTTTTTCCTAATTATATCCATATAGATAGCCTATATCTCAACTTTTCCACTTGGTTATTAATTTTATATCAACCGATAACTCTTTACATTTCGTATCATGAAAACCAAACTTTTAGTATTTGTAATTCAATTGTTAGTATTCTTTTGATTAAGAGAACTTATCAAAGGAAAAATCTAATCAATTTCATTGTTAGAACTAGTAATTCTTCAATAACTAAAGTCATGACTAGAGACGTAACAATTCGAATAATTCCTTGAAATTGGTATTATATGAAAGTGCTTAACCGAACAAGCTAGACAGACCGGCTAATGCTTCTTCTTCGTTCTTTTCTTCCTTCTTTTCCTCCTTTTGAGTACTCTTCTTACCGACAGATTCTGTTTGGGCTACTGGTGCAGCAGCTACTGGAGCAGCAATAGCGTTCTTTAGAGCTTCATCTATATTGACTTCTGCTAATGCAGCAATTAATGATTTAGTTCTAATCTCATCAGGTTCAGTACCCGCGGCCTTTATAATCTTCTTAACATTTTCTTCATTAACCTCTTTCTTTAACTTGTGAAGCAACAGAGCAGCATATACATATTCCATGTTATTCGACTCGCAACAGGCAGACCTGTAATATGCTATTTAAGATTTTTCAGTTGGTTGTTGCGTTGTATGTCTCATTTAATTTATGTGAATTGCCATTCATCTGAACAGGTTGTAATTCATCCTTTGACCACCATCTGGCGGGAGATTTTTAAGAAATTCGCATCGGGGCATGTTTCCAAAAGTGTCCCAATTCGATAACATTTTGAATTAGTTCTGTTCTCATATTAGAGACATTGTTATTAACCCCCTGAATAGAGAATTCAATTCAAATGAAGGAGAAGGATACTCTAAAGTCAAAGTTTTCCTCAGATTATAAAAAATATTATGAAGTGGATTTATTCAGAAGAGAAGGATTCATCCGGAAGAAGTGTTCAGAATGTGGTAGATATTTTTGGACTTTAGATAGTGAACGAAAGGTTTGTCCGGAACCCCCATGCCAAAGATATGACTTTCTAGGTAATCCTCCGACTAGTAAGAGATTTGATTATGCAGAAACTTGGAATCAGGTTGAAAAGTATTTCGTAAATAACAACCATACAAGTATAAAACGATATCCAGTAGTATGTAGATGGAGACCCGATCTTTTCTTTACAGTAGCATCAATAATTGACTTTCAAAGGGTTGAGGGGGGAGAAATAATCTTTGATCTACCGGCTAATCCTCTAATTGTTCCACAAATGTGTCTTAGATTTAATGATATACAGAATGTTGGTGTCTCAGGTAAACATTACTCATCTTTCTGTATGATTGGTCAACATAGCATAGATGGGGAAAAAGGCGGATATTGGAAGGATAGATGTATTGACCTTGATTTTGAATTATTAACAGGACCATTTGGAATAAAACCTGAAGAAGTCGTTTTTACAGAAGACGTTTGGATAGGATATGGAGCTTTCGGCTATTCGTTGGAATATAACGTTAGAGGTCTTGAGCTTGGAAACGCAGTCTTCACCGAGTTCAAAGGTACGCCAAGTGATTTCAAGGTAATGGACGAGAGAGTTATTGATATGGGGGCAGGTCTTGAGCGTCTTAATTGGATTACTCAAGGTACCCCTACAAGCTACGATTCCGTTTTTGGCCCAGTTCTGAAGAGAATGATATCTAATTGCAAACTGATATATGATCCTGTGTTATACCTGAAGTATGCTAGAATAGCTGGCGTGTTGAATCTCGATGAGATATCTGATTTACACTCAGCCAAAAGAAAGATTGCAAACGAGCTAGAAATACCTTTAGATTATTTGAAAACCCAAACATCTGGATTAGAGGCACTTTATGCTTTGGCTGATCATGTGAGAACGCTTGTTTTTGCAATAACTGACGGGGGACTTCCTAGCAATGTTGGTGGAGGTTATAATCTTAGAGTTGTTTTAAGACGAGCTTTAAGTTTCATTAATGAGTTCAAATGGGATATTTCGCTTGAAGAAGTAGCTAATTGGCATATTGACTACTTTAAAGCTATTTACCCAGAATTGGCAGAACATAAAGAAGATGTTGCTATTATTCTTAAAGTTGAAGAAGAGAGATTCAGAAATACATTGCGAAGAACTAACGGGATTGTTAGTAGAATAGTTAAAAGCGGTAAAACCCCTAGTGACGATGATCTTATTCAGCTTTATGATTCGGAAGGTGTAACACCAGATTTGTTAAGGGATCAGGGACTTAAGATAGAGGTTCCTGTTAATTTTTACGCTAAAGTTACCGAAAGACATATGAAAGAAAGAGAGGAACAACACATAAAGAAATTTGATGTTGAAAACTTACCTGATACACGATTACTATTCTATGAGAACGAAGATTTATTTGAATTTGATTCAAAAATAATAAGAATATTTGACGATAAATTCATTGTTCTTAATGAAACCGCATTCTATCCCAGAAGTGGAGGCCAAGAACCTGATTTGGGATACATTGATTCTGCAGAGGTTCAAGATGTTGAGAAGTATGGGAACATCATTATACACAAATTGAATAAACATAATTTAATTGAGGGACAAGCAGTAAAATGTAAGATCAATTCAAATAGGCGAAGAATACTATCTTTACATCATACTGCAACTCATATAGTTAATGGCGCAGCAAAGAAAGTGCTGGGCAATTGGGTTTGGCAACATTCAGCGTTTAAAGGTGTTGATAAAGCTAGATTAGATATAACACACTTTGCTCATTTAACCGATGAGGAGATAACTAAGATTGAAACACAAGCAAATAATGTTATTCTTTCAAATATTCCTGTTATTAAGGAAAATCTATCAAGGAGTAGAGCTGAGAAGAAATTTGGTTTCAAATTATATCAAGGTGGTGTGGTTCCTAATAGAGATTTGAAGATAATTAATATCTCAGGTTGGGATGTTGAAGCATGTGGAGGTTTGCATGCAACTAGAACTGGGGATTTAGGAATAATAAAAATTCTGAAAAGTGAACGTGTACAGGATGGGGTTGAGAGAATAGAGTTTGTAACCGGTGAACCTGCCTTGAAGTATATTCAGATGCAAGAGGATAGATTAAAGAAAATATCAGCTGAATTAGAATGCCCTCAAGATATGACAGTAAGTGCAGTTATCGATATAAAGAAACAAGTAAGTGATTTAGAAAACAGACAAAAACAATTAATAAAACGCCTAGCAAACTATGAAGTAGAAACAATCTCAAGTAACTCGACTAACATTAATGATTTGAAAATACGTTTGCTAATGGAAGAAGGATTAAGTGAAGAATATCACATTATAGTCGGTGAAAAATCAATTAACAGGGAACCTAAGTTGATATATTGTGGCTTCATGATTAAAAATGAAAATGTTAAGCTATTCATATTCTGCGGTGAAGAGGCCAGAAAGAGGGGTGTTGAAGCTGGTAAAGTTGCTAAAGAAGTAGCCAAGATTCTTGGAGGTTCTGGGGGCGGAGACGCAAGATTTGGTCAAGGTGGAGGAAGATCTATAGAAAAGATATCTAACGCTGAAGATACTTTGAAGGGAGTAATTTCTGATTTAGTATCAGGTGATAGTCTTGGAATGGAATAGGATTCAGGACAAATGGTTAGAACGTTGGCAAGAAGATTCAGTTTTTCAAGCTGATGTTGATCCAAACAAAGAAAAGTTCTTTCTTACAGTAGCTTATCCATATCCTAACTCACCTCAGCATATAGGACACGGTCGAACATACACATTAACAGATGTTTACGCAAGATATAAACGAATGCAAGGATTTAATGTCTTATTTCCGATGGCATTTCACTATACTGGTACACCCATACTAGCTATGTCTGAAAGAATAGAATCCGGAGATAAAGAACTAATTCAAACATTCATTGATCTATACAACGTTCCGAAAGATATTATCGCTAGTTTCAAGGAGCCTATTAACATAGCGAAATACTTCCATCAAGAAATAAAAACTGGCATGATTGAAATGGGCTACTCTATAGATTGGCGGCGCGAATTCACAACAGTAGACCCAACTTACAGCGCCTTTATTGAATGGCAATTTGCTAAACTTAAAGAAAAAGACTTGATTACTATAGGTAGTCATCCTGTTGGATGGTGCCCAAAAGACAAGAGCCCAGTTGGCCAACATGATACTTCTGGAGATGTTGAACCAGATATCGGTGAATATACTCTAATTATGTTCCAAATGGATGAAACCAAACTTCCGGCTGCAACCCTAAGACCTGAAACAATTTATGGTGTTACTAATCTCTGGATTAGGCCTGAAGCAACCTATATTAAAGCTACAGTTAATGAAGAGTCTTGGATCATTAGTAAAGAGACTGCGAATAAACTTCAATTTCTTAATATGAAGATAGAAATCAAAGAGGAGTTGAGTGGTAGAGATCTAATAGGAAAAAAAGTTGTTAATCCCGTAAATAGAAATGAAGTGAATATATTTCCAGCTTCATTTGTAGATCCGAAAAACGGAACCGGTATAGTAATGTCAGTTCCGGCTCATGCGCCATATGATTTTCAAGCGTTAAAGGATTTGATAGGCCAAACCAATGATTTGAACAGACTAGGATTGTCAAAGGAGTTAGTGGAAT
Organism: Nitrososphaerales archaeon; assembly: GCA_036514475.1. Classification (GTDB taxonomy): domain Archaea; phylum Thermoproteota; class Nitrososphaeria; order Nitrososphaerales; family JACPRH01; genus DATBXD01. Next base: position 3,219 of record DATBXD010000123.1, on the reverse strand, counting down.
CCATAAAGATACCTGTTATCATTTTTTCAGATGACTATGATGGCGTGCCTTCTCAAAAAATTATAGATAAGATGGGGATTAAGAGCCAAAGTGATCCTAATCTTGAATATGCTACCGCTGACCAGTATAGACATGAATTTCACGTCGGCAAGTTGAATGATTTAACCGGAAAATATAGTGGAATGTCCGTATATAGTGGTAGAAATGCAATAAGAAAGGATCTTCTTAAGCAAAAGATAGGAATCATCATCTATGAGATAATCAACAGACCAGTCATTTGCAGATGTGGAACAGAATGTGTAGTGAAGATTTTTGAGAACCAATGGTTCATAGATTATAGTAATCCTCAGTGGAAAAGTCTGGCCAGAAAATGCCTTGAGAAGATAAGAATTCTGCCAGATGAAATTAAGCCTGAATTTGATTATACCATTGGTTGGTTAAAGGAAAAGGCATGTGCAAGAAAATCTGGACTTGGTACTCATCTTCCTTGGGATAGAGAATGGATTATAGAAAGCCTTTCAGATTCTGTCATATACATGGCTTACTACATATTATCAAAATATGTGAATATTCTTGGTATTAAATCTCAACAATTAGATTACGATTTCTTTGAATTCATCTTTTTTGAAAAAGGGAACCTTGAAGACATTGCAACCAATAATAAGATTGATATGGATACTATTAGAGATATTAGAACAGAGTTTGTATATTTCTATCCTCTAGACAGTAGACATTCAGGCAGAGATCTTGTTTCCAATCATTTAACGTTCTTCATATTCAATCATTCAGCCATATTTCCTGAAAACAATTGGCCACATCAGATTGTTGTTAACGGGACAGTTCTTATGGATGGAAAGAAAATGTCAAAATCAATTGGAAATATTATACCTCTTAGAAACGCAATAAAGACTTATGGCGCAGATGCGTTGAGATTAGCCATTCTTTCAACTGCGGAGCTTCTTCAAGATGCTGACTTTAGCCTCACTTTAATTAAGACGTTTAGAGAAAGAATTGAACGACTTTATGACTCGATAGTTTGGGTGATGGATTCTAGCGAAAAGTCAGAAATTGGCAATTTAAAGATTGAAGACAGATGGATTATTAGTAGACTTAACAGATTAGTTATTCAAACCACTGATGCTATCAATAAGCTCCGTTTGAGGGAGGCAATTCACACCATGGTATATTTGTTTGACCAAGATATGCAATGGTATTTACGTAGAAGTAAATCAAACCTTGACGATAGAACATCAATTAATGTTAGTGTTCTTCACCAAATCTTAGAAATACGGGTTAAATTACTTGCTCCTTTCGCACCGTTCATATCTGAAGAAATGTGGGAGCTCTTGGGACATAAATCATACGTCTCCGTTGAAACTTGGCCAAAGTTAGATGAAAGTAAGATAGATCTCGAAGCGGAAGAGAGTGAAAATCTCATCAAAAACGTACTAGATGACACTTTAAGCATAATACGGGTGACTAAGATTAAGCCAAGTCGAATCATATATTATACATCTTCAGAATGGAAGTGGATTGTTTATTCGTCGGCTCTAAGTTATCTTTCTAAAGACAGATTTGACGTTGGTTTGTTAATAAGGAATTTAATGTCAAATGTAAGTCTTAGGAACAGTTCTAAGGAAGTTTCTTTATTCGCTAAGAAAATGGTAGATGAGATGAAGACTATTCCACAAGATATACTTGAACAAAAAATGAAATTAGGAACGTTAAGAGAGTATGATATTATTGATGATGCTTTGGAGTTCTTAAAGAGAGAGTTAGCCGTAGAAGTATCAGTCTATAGTGAAGATAATCCAAGTAAGTACGATCCAAAAGGTAGAGCTAGTTTTTCAAAGCCTCATAGACCTGCAATATTTATTGAATAAACCACAACTTTCAAGATGATTGACCTCTAAAACCATAGTAAACCCATTCAAGCAAACTGATGATTAAATTTACCAATTCATGATAACATAGCATGCAAGTAACATATTTATCAGCTGTTTTTCTTACTGCACCAATTCAATAACAATCCAAATTTCCTATTATTGAATACACCCAATTGATTGAGATACGTTCTATTTATATTCAAATTCATTTAGCAACTCATATTATTATAATACAAGAAAGAATAGAAAACAAATGTAGTAAGCCAATTGTTCTTATTATGAATAATCCATGCAAATTATGACTACTGTTGATCTTACTATACACAAATAAATGAAAACCTGATTTTCATTACTGTAAATCTATAAATCAACATAAGATTTATTGATTTGTTAGAGCCCCGAGTGGGAATTGAACCCACGATCTCCTGCTCACTCGAGTGTTTACGAGGCAGACGCTTTACCACTAAGCTACCGGGGCATTGGAATCCATCTGACTACTTACAAATGGTGATATTATTAGTTTCTAATTCACGCATCAATATTATTCCTTAATTCTTAATTTGATAATCTATAAGTATATATCAAATGTTTATTTTAGATTGAATAAACTCTATAAGAGAGGGAACTGTTTCTAAGTACTATGAGTAATACTGAAGATAATTTGAAAAAGGCTCTAGCAGGTGAATCTCAAGCCAATAGAAAATACATTGCATACGCTAGTAAAGCTGAAAAGGAAGGTTTTCCTCAAGTATCTAAGCTCTTTCGAGCTGCTTCAGAATCTGAGGCTATACATGCGCTGAATATTATCCGTATTATGAGAGGAGTTAAGTCTACAGCAGATAATTTGGTGAGCTCATTAGAGGGAGAAACATTTGAATATACAAAAATGTATCCGCAGTTTATCGAAGAGGCAGAGAAAGAAGGAAGAAAAGATGCTGCCAAGATATTTTCAGACGCTAGCAAAACCGAGGAGTATCATGCTAGGTATTATAAGAAAGCAATAGAACAAATTACTCAGAAAAAAGATATAATCCAAAAGGATTATTATATATGTTCAGTCTGCGGTTATACAAGTGAAAATGAAGCACTTGACGTTTGCCCAATATGCAATTCAAAACACAGCTTCAAAAAAGTATTGTGAAAAATACAATTATTTGATGCTGAAATCTACGATTTCGCTCAAAACGAAGTGGGCTCTGTAGAAATCCTCTGAGTAAAGAATAGGCTATATTGGTGATTCTTGCTGCGTTGTATGAGATTATTTTGAGTCTCATTTCGTTGTTTTGGGCCTTAGCCTTCACCGATCTGACTTCATCGCCCATTGTTCTCTTGA
>DATBXD010000122.1:0-3175 GCA_036514475.1 Nitrososphaerales archaeon | reverse complement strand
GTGATGATGAAGGAAAATATCTACTAATCTCAATATTTTTTGCTCGTCTCTTGCTAACTCAGTCATACTCAATAGGTCCCAATCGCAAAAGGGTAATCGCTTTGTATCCTCAGGATATTTTCAACCCCCGATGTACTTCAGATAGAAATATTACCATAGTCAAGGCTCAGACATCTCAACTCGATTTAGAGTGACTGATTCCTTACCAATTTCGCAGATCCCTTCCTGTCTAAGCACCAATAGCTCTGCCTGCTCTTCCTGACCGTATGAATGGCCTGTGAGCTTCTCAACCTCTTTCTTGAACGCACTCATACCTAGACTGAAGAAGGCTGCCAAAACCCTTAGTATTGCTTCTCTGGCGGTAATATTTGCAGTTCCTAAAGTTCCTGAACCTTCATGTGTGGGAACTATCAGTGAAGACTCTGTCGCTTTAGAAATAGTAGGAAGGGTGGACATACCAATTGAATAAGAAATACCAGCGTTATTCTGGGTTTTATCATCATTGAAGACTCGCAACATTCTACGAAATTGTTTTAAAGGCTGTAATGAAGCGTTTCTGATGTTCTCTCCTTGTTTTGCAGTGGAAGTTCTTATTTCATTGGCTCTCCCCCAGCCCTTCATTATTTCTGCAAGAGTGGGTTTGTCAACGATGATGGATCTCAGGAAGTTATATCCACTGCTTATCATTTCATTGTAAAGGTCTTTACTAAGTTCTTCGGGTGATGATATTGGTGATTCAATTAGTTCCTCTGGATTAATGAGTAGTTCGTAATATACTGGTGAACCTTTTCCTTCACCTTCCTTGCCTTTTTGCACTAGGTTGTGATGGTAAAGTTTCTCTAGGAAGTTGTATATCGTGGTCGGGCTTCTGCTCAGCTCTTTTGCGATTTCGCTTCTTTGTTTCATGCTAATCTTTTGGCCCTTTGAATATCCCAATTTCGCCATAGTAGTCAGGATGGCCTTTGTCCGTTTGTCTATTCCTCCGATCATCGTTTCGAGACTGTCTCTGAAAAGTTCAACTGTTTGTACTGCTCCTGCAGGTGAAGCGAAGAGAATTCTCTTTCCATCTTTCTCTATTATTTTTTGTGATTTTTGGATAAACATATGGTATAGGCTAACATTAGAATATAGTTTGTCAACATCGCCTCTTACCCTGATAACGTCCTTTTTGATGACTTTGTTGAGTTCAGATGGGAATGGTATTTCTACACTTACATCTTCAATTAATGCAATAACTTCTTTTAACACTTTTTTTGCGTAGTCAAATTCTGTCCACCTTCGCTTACCAAACATCACCTCAACTTTTTGCCGCTCTATCTCAGCTTTGAACTCTTTAACGAGTTTAGTCTGAACGTCGCTCTCGTCTGGATTTATGAACTCTGCACGTCGCTCAAACTGCTCCTCAAATTCAACACGAGTAGAAGACGATAACACATTGATAGGTGGAATCTTGTATGTTTTTGTCGCCATTTCTCCTGTATCTGGATCACGAGTTGGAACCTCTACCGTGTAGCCGTTGTCATCGACTGAGACGAATTTTATTGTTGAGAGCCCATGGTCTTCATTATCAAGATGTCCAACTTCCTGCAAAACCAGAACATCATAGCCTTTCAACTCCATGTAGTCTAAGGCATGTCGAGTCAATCTGCCTACTTTTTTGCAGTTGCATAGTAATTCCACGATGCGCATGAGAGTGGATTTGCCTGCTCCAGACACGCCTGTTATGATAACTATCCATTTTACTCGATTATCTTTTGACTTGATACCTATGCACTTCAGAAACAGTTTTGCGCTATTGTTTTTCTCTCCACATACGACTTTTTGTAAGTAGTTCATTGACTCAGATAACGGATCGTCTGAGTTTACTATTCGATTCGCTTCCTTCTTTGCCTCTTCTATGAGTCCAGGAGTGAATACTTCTGTTTCCTCTTCCGCTTCAACAGGGCTGCTGATTCGCAGAGTCGAGTATATTTTAGGAATAATCGGAGCAATAAGCTTCATGAATGTTGTTAGATAATTCTTCGAGAAACCAACTATCTTTGCTGCCTTCTCGATGTTGCTTAGTGTTTTTGAAGCGTCTTTTGAAATGAATGTGGCCATGAAGAGGTAGGGCTCATCTTTATCATTCTCTCCCTTGATGCGGAAAACTAGGTTTTTACCTTCGACCTCTACGGTACCGAGAGAGACCATCTCCCAGGTCGTACCAGTTTCGAAGTCAGTAACCATGCTTCCTCATCCACTCCCAGATCTCGCCTGTTACTGCAGCGTTGGGTCTCATCTTGTCGATTAACCCGCGTTCTTCAGCCTTTGCTAGTACTGCTTTGAACTTCTCTTTGTTAACTAAGCATCCTTTTCCAGCTTCTTCACATTGGATTATCCCCTCAATAACTGCTAGTAGTTGTAGTGGGCCTCCGCCTGAGTTGCATCGGAAGCAGTGCCAGGTGTTTTTATTTGTGTTGAAGTGAAAATTGCTTCCTGTTGTGCTTCCATGTGAGGGGTGTACTCCGAAGTGCTCTGAGCCGTTAGTTGAGAATGTTGAGATGTCAATTAACTTAGTTATTGCGAAATCTAAGTCATTATTTCCTTTTCGCGGTGTTTCAGATATCTTTACTGGTTCATTATTCTTGATGTTTTTGATAAATGATTGTATTGCTTTGATTACTGTTTCCTCTCTAACTGTGGCTACTGGCCTATCATCAACTACATTGTAATTGCCGTATAGTATTCCAGTGTCTTTGTCTTTATAGGTGCATCCTGGGCCTACTACATAGCTGTTGCCGTACCGGATGTCTGCGCATGGGTCTCCCTCCGGTGTCGGGGTGCAGTTTATCTGGTGTGTTATCTCGCCGTGGTAATAGAAGTGTTTTAACTTATGCTTAGGGCTTCTGACGCTGAACGTCGGTGTTAGGTTGGTTTCAATCGCTGCTTCAATCTCTTTCGAGTCGCAGGCGATTACGAACCTGTCTTTGTCAGCCACAACGCCGTAGTTGCCGCCTTGCGCAAGGTGGGTTCTTAATATTGGTGAATCATGTTTGTAGGTGAGTGTTTCTCGGTTTTCTGGCCAACCTTTCATATTTCCTATCGGTATTTTCCTGAACTTTCCAAGAAGAATGAATCTCCAGTTATGAAGCTGGGCCGGTATTACTATGTTTTCACTCAATTATTTCACCTTTTT
>DATBXD010000121.1:0-8717 GCA_036514475.1 Nitrososphaerales archaeon | reverse complement strand
GCTATGGCTGGTAATCCATCCGTGACTAGGTTTATCCATAGAATCTGAATGGTCAATAATGGAAGTGGAGCTCCAAGTAATCCCGCAGTTAGCATTATGAATAATTCTCCAATGTTACTTGAGAGCAGAAAAGTCAAGAACTTCTTGATGTTTGTAAATATCACTCTGCCTTTTTCTACTGCAGAGACAAGTGTGGCGAAATTATCATCCATAAGTATCATGTCAGAAGCTTCTTTCGTTGCTTCTGTCCCGGTTATTCCCATTGATACTCCAATGTCAGCAGCTCTAAGAGCGGGAGCGTCGTTAACACCGTCTCCAGTCGCCGCTACAATATGTCCTTTCTTCTTAAATGCCTTGACGATCCTCATCTTGCCCCCTGGCGATATTCGTGCGTAGACTGAAACTTTGTCAACTATCTTCTCAAAATCATCGTCACTCATACTGTCAAGTTCCTCTCCGGTCATAGCGCCTTCTCTTAGCATGCCCAATTCGCTTGCGACAGCCATTGCAGTGTATTTGTTATCTCCCGTAATCATTACGGTCTTTATTCCAGCTTCTGAGCAGAGCTTTACGGCTTGCTTGGCTTCTTCTCTTGGAGGGTCAATCATTCCTACTAGTCCTATGAATATCATATTATGTTCAATTCTATCATCGTAGTTATTTGAGACTAACGTGATTTCTGTGTAGGCAAGTCCCAAAACTCTAAGAGCGCGCTTAGCCATAGATTCATTTTCAAGGTGAATATCTTTTCTCATCTTTTCAGTAATCTCAACGATTTTGTCTTCAATTATTATTCTGTTACATCTTTCAAGGATAATTTCAGGTGCTCCTTTCATGTATGCTAAAATATGTCCATCGGTAGTTCTATGAATGGTCGTCATACGCTTTCTCTCGGAGCTGAATACAATTTCGTTGATTCTAGGGTTATGCGTATTTAGTTGTTCAAGTGATACACCTCTTTTCAGTGCTAGAACTGTTAGAGCGCCTTCAGTTGGATCGCCTTCTACTTTCCAAGAGCCGTAGCTTTGAAACACTTTTGAATCATTACACAGAGCGATGCTTTTCATGAACTCTCCTTCTTTATCAGGTGCTTTTCCAATGAATTCTCCAGTTGGCGTATACCCTACGCCTGTTACGTTAATTCTTGTCCAGTTGAGATATATTTCGGTAACTGTCATTTCGCCCTTTGTTAATGTTCCTGTTTTGTCTGAGCATATTACTGATGTGCTTCCTAATGTCTCAACTGCTGGCAGTCTTTTTACAATGGCTTTCTGTTTAGCCATTGCTGTCATTCCTAGTGCCAATGCGCCTGTCACTACTGCTGGTAATGCTTCTGGAACAGCTGCGACCGCAAGACTAATTGACCATAGGAGCATATCAAGAAATTCGTTTCCTCTTAGGATTCCGATTGTAAAGACTACTCCAACAATGGCAAATGAAATAATGCCTAAGGTTCTTCCAAGATGCTGCATTTTTTTTTCAAGAGGCGTTTTTTCGATTTCTACAGTTTCAATTAAAGCAGCTATTTTCCCGAATTCTGATCTCATTCCAGTTGTTGTTGCTACCGCTTTTGCCCGACCGTAAGCAACAACCGTGCCTGCGAAGACCATGTTTCGTCTAGCATATATTCCTGTTTCAACTGGTAGAGGGGTATCCTCTTTCTCAACAAGTTCAGATTCACCAGTTAGTGCGGCTTCATTCGTCTTAAGGTTGTTCTCAGATATGATTCGTGCATCTGATGTAATTTTGTCGCCAGCCGTCAGTTGAATTAGGTCGCCAGGAACCACTTGGGATGACGGTATCCTATTTTCCGAGCCTTCCCTTATCACAGTTACTGTTGTTGTTACGAGTTTCTTCAAAGCTTCTACTGCTTTGCTTGCTCGATACTCTTGAACAAAACCTAGAACTGCTGAAGCGATAACGATTGCGAAAATAACTACTGCATCAGTTAATTCCCCTAAAAATAATGAAATTGTTGTTGCTACTAACAGAATAATGATTAAGAACTGTTTAAACTGTTCAACTATAATCTTCAGAGGCGAGACTTTCTCTTCCTCCTTCAACTCATTAGGTCCGTACTTCTCTAATCGTCTCGCTGACTCTTCATTGCTTAAACCTGATCTGCTTGATCCTAGAAGGTTAAGCACCGTGTCCGCATTAAGAGTATGCCAATTTACATCACCTTGGTTTTGGAGTTCAGCTTGCTTTTTATCGCTCAATTGCACAGGTCAAGAAATACATATTATTTCAATATAACGCAATTAGTTTCTTAGACTTACAAATTATTAATCCACTTTTTATCTCTACTCTTAGTTCCCGATAGAGTAGCATTAAAGCCCTCCATCTTCTTTCTTGAATAAATCTTCTGTTATTGTTGCTCGGTAACGACTGTACTTGGAGAATCCTCTTTGGAAGGATTACTGTGCATGATTAGTTTTACTTTTTGACTATTACTATTTCCATTGAAGAGACACTTCTAATCTCTTCACCGACACCAACTTTCTCTGTGTCTGTCTTTATGCTTTTTAGAGCCAAAGCATTGTTCCCTAACCTTTTTATTACTATTTCTGCTACATCTACTGCTCTTGAAATGGCTAATCCACGTGCTTTCAGTACGATTTCACCTGATTGTGAAAGATTGATTAATGCTGACATTGCGTAACTCATCACCGGCTTCTGACCGATGAATATGTGGTTTGAGGGGTAGTTCCGCTCTTGTGGAGCAGCTACTGCGTCAACTGTATTTTCTGGCTCGGCATCATTGAAGCTTACGTTAGGATTTATTTTAGAACCTGGTATGGTCATTGTGATTTAATCGAGAGGGTGTTGATTCTATGGTTTATTAATCTTGCCGTCAGATTTTCTATGAGGGTTGCATTAATCGATCTAGTGGGATGTCTTGATACTCAGCGTTTGGCAATATCCTTCGTATTGAAATTGGCAATACTTTCTGGTCTATCTCCAATTTTGCTAAAGATATAGGATCTGTAACTTCTGGTGGGATTGGTATAAATGCTGGAGCTCCCATTGAAAGTTGTAGAGATCTTGCGCCCAGAATTCTTGCTTTTTCAAACCTAGTCATTTTTTGAGGCCCTAGCCAGATAGTGAATTCTTGCTTATTCTGAGAAACGTCTACAGCTTTGCTTTTCTTCTGCTTAGTCTTAACTTCAGGTTTAGATTCTTTTTTCTTAGTTGGTGCCATTTGGAAATCCCTAGAACATTCAAACGCTGCCGTTATAGGGCAAATAAACGTTACTATTATTTGGCAGTTCTTAGTTGTTCATATTGCGTTATGTTGTAAAGTTGCCGTCACTCTTATTATGATTGTTATTATGTTAGTTCAACCATGTTTTCTAACTCTTACTGTCAAACTTTAAAACTAAGAATATCTTGTATATTTTTGAATTGGCAGAATCTGTTTCAAAAGTTCAGGTGAAAGTTACTGTTCAAGGAAAGGGAGAGATGTTAGTTGATTTCTTCAGACATCTTTCTCCGGTTACGATCAATGTTTTGATGAGGCAGATGCCAATTCATGGGCGTGTTACCATGATGGGTGATTCTGGGTTTAGTGTGCTTTCGCAATTAACTACCGGAGTGGAGAAAAGTAGGTCCTCTTTCTCCAGAGGTGATGTTGCATTTCTTTCTTTCAACGGGTCAATTTGTCTGTTTCTAAAGGAATCAAAAACTCCGCGTCCAATGAACTCTCTTGGAAAGATATCGTTCGGAATAGAGCTACTGGATAAAGTTCGAACGGGGGACGCAATCACCTTTAGTTCTAATTAGTAACTTGAGGCGATTAATTGGTTTCTTATATAACGTGTTGAATTAGAACATGTTTTCTGAGATTTAGACCGATGCTCGCTCGTGCTTGATTAGAAGTTTTAGTCTTACTCTTGTCACTCCTTCTACTATTACTACTGCCAAGATGCTCAAAGACAGACCTAGCACCTGTGCGTTAATCTCGTTGAATCCGATTCTTATGAAGAGATTGTATAGGAATCCCCAACCAAATAATGTGAAGAATATCATAATTATTACCGGAATGATTTTGGATTTTTTAGGTCGATTAGCCAAGATATCAGTACTGAGGAAATTGTGCATATATTCATTTATCTCTCTTGATATCTGTTCTAATTTGGACATGTTCCTCCATTGAATTTTAGAAAGTTTTTGAAATCATATGAAATGTTCATGAATCGGATCTTCAACTTTGGTTTTGTTTGATTCTCTGTTTGTTCTAAACTTCTCATTAGGTTTACTCAAGGTTCTTCTAACCCTCACCGTTCCGTTATCAGTATGGGTTCTTTTGGAAAAGTTATTTATCCTTAATAAAACGGTATGCTTAGAGTGTGTCGCTATTGAAGAGTAATCCATGTGCTGCTATAGTCGGTGCTGGCAGGACTAAATTCACAGAAATGTGGGATGAAGACCCCAAGGCTATGATTGGGAAGGCTGGAATGGTGGCGCTTGAATCCGTTGAAAAAGGTTTCAAGAGGAAAGATATTGGTGCTTGTTATTTTGGGAGTTTTCTATATCAAGTTACTAATAAGATAGGCTTAGTTCATGGTTTAATGTCTAGGGAACTCGGGATAAACGTTCCTATGGTGAATACTGAAGCGGCTTGCGCATCAGGTGGTTTGGCTTTGTTTAATGCCTGTTTAGGTATTCAGTCCGGTAGGTATGATGCTGTTCTTGTCGCCGGATTTGAGAAGATGAGTGACCGTCAGGATAAGATTGTCGATGACCTTATGTTCGCGGCTGATACTCACGAGTTTGAGTCTGGGTATAATTTTCCGGGTCTTTACGCTACTATGATGGCTAGATATATATATGATTATGGAAATGGCGACCCGAAATGTGAGGTAGCACTCGCTCAAATCGCCTCTAAGAATCATCATCATTGTCTTGGGAACAAATACGCTCAGTTCAGCAGTAAGGGCGATGTTTCTGTCGAGGAAGTGATGTCTTCCAAGGTTATTTCAAGTCCTATCCGAATTCTGCATAGTTCTCCTATCTCGGACGGTGCAGTAGCTCTTATCGTGACAAGGCCTGAGATAGCTAAGAATTATACAGATACTCCTGTTTATATTATGAGCAGTCAAGAGGCGACAGACCATATATCTCTCTACACGAGGAAAGATATTACAGGTGTAATGGCAGCGCGTCTAGCCATCAATGCTGCGTTTAAAGAGACTGGTTTGACTATAGGTGACGTTGAAATAGCTGAGGCTCATGACTGCTTCACCATAGAGGAGGCGTTCTTTCTTGAAGACTCTGGATTTTATAAGAAGGGCGAATCTTGGAAGGGCATTTATGAGAGCTATGAGTCGTTCAAAGGCTCTAAACATATTCCTTATGTTAATAAGAGTAAAGAACTTGTCGTGAATCTTGGTGGGGGTTTGAAGGCCGACGGTCACCCAGTTGGAGCGACTGGTGTGAGGCAGGCATACGAGTGTTTTAAGCAGCTAAGGAAAGAAGCAGGAGGGAATCAGATAGATAGGGATGTGAACATCGCTATGTGTCATAACGTAGGTGGCACTGGTGGTGTTGCAACCGTTCACATTCTGGCAAGGGATATTTAATGAGCGAACCTATAGCGCGTAGAAACTTAGTAGGCGAGTACAGAATAAAAGCAACCCGTTGCTCGAAGTGCGGTGCTGTATACTTCCCTTCGAAAAGCTTCTGTGACGTTGAAGGACGTGGCAGCAAGATGCTTAATGTAGACCATTTCTACGATTCAGGAGAAATCTACTCTGGAAGTGTTATCTATGAACCTACCAATCGTTTCCTCCCATTGGAGAGGTTCGTATCAGCAATAGTTGAGTTCAAGAACAATGATATCAAGGTTCCAGGTAGAGTAACAGATTTTGTTCCAGGAGATGACCTTGATGTCAAAAGCTTAATTGGACGAGAAGTTGTTCCTCGGTTTAGAAGAATGTACTCAGACGGCTCAGAAGGTTTAATTTATTATTCAAGTCATAATTTCTCCTTTAAAGATGACTATTATAGTTGTCAAAACTATGATTTGGTTAACCCTTCTGCTACCAATGATAAAGCCGGTATAGTTGGTTACGGTGTCTACATTCCGAAATTCAGGATAAAGAATGATGATCCAGTGTCAGGTGTTATGGAGCGTTCACTTCCCTTCTCTGACGAGGACACCACAACTTTCTCCGTTGAAGCTGGGAAACGTGCGCTTATTCATACTGCAATTAGCAATCGGGAAGTGCGCAAATGCTTCGTAGGGTCTGAGTCATCTCCATACGCAGTTAAGCCTTCGATGGCCACCGTTATACAAGCTTTGGAACTAGGTGAGGCGTTTGAAGGTGGATTTTTCTCAGGTGGAGTTGATTCACAATTCGCTTGCAAAGCCGCGACCGACCTCATTATAGACGCTGCGGCGCTTGTAAGTTACTCCGCGTTCAAAGGAAAGTACGTCATGGTGATAGGTGCTGATAACGCCCAGGCCGCTCCGAAGGACCATTTGGATTACACTGTTGGTGCAGGTGGTGTGGCATTGTTGATCGGGCGCGATGATGTGATTGCGACAATTGATAATTACGTTACTTACACTTCTGATACGCCCGACTTTTACAGGCGTGATGGTGCAAAGTACCCAAAGCACGGGGGGCGGTTCACAGGCCAACCTGCTTATTTTAAACATGTTGTGACGGCTATGAAGACTATGCTTAAGGAAACAGGCTACTCCGCAAAAGATTTTGATTATGTTGTGTCGCATTCTCCTAACGCTAAGTTTCCTGTTCTCGCAGCCGAGGAGGTTGGCTTCGAACGAAAACAGTATGAGGATAGCTTAGTTGTTAAGAAGATTGGTAACCTCTACTCCGGTTCGAGCTTGGCTGCACTCTCCGCTGTTCTTGACATTGCTAAACCTAGCTCAAGGATACTTTTAACCAGTTACGGCTCGGGTTCAGGCAGCGATTCTTACGTGCTTACAGTAACTGATATGATAGATGAAAAGAGGCGTAGAAGCACAGCTGTTAAAGAGCAGGTGGAAAGCCCCAGCGTATCATATGTTGACTATGCAACATATAGAAAATGGAAAGACTTCGGGTAACTAATACGTTTTCCTACTATTTTTCCACTCTTTTTAGGAGCAGTTTTATGAAGTCAACTCCTTCAACCACTCCTAAAGATCCTTTCTTAACTGATTCCTCGTCGAATCTGACTATATTGTCTCCTTTTACTTGGTCTGTTGAGAAGATGGTGAACGGCACCGGATTTCGTGAATGAGATCCGTCGCTGGTCTGAGTAGTATGGTCAGGCATCACAGCTATTGAATAATCGCCTTTCAACCAATTAACTATTCTTCCCAGTAGTCGTCGGTCGATGTCTTCGATAGCTTTTATCTTAAGATCACTTCTTCCAACGTGACTCGTCTCGTCTGGGGCTTCCACATGTACGAGAACCATATCATGTCTCTCTAGGCTTTTCAAAGCGTAATCTGCCTTGGCTTCATAGTTGGTGTCGATGTAGCCTGTTGCCCCAGGAACTCTTACAATATCCATCCCAAGGTATCGTCCTATTCCATTTACTATGTCGACTGCTGATATTGCTGCACTTGATATCCCGTAAATATCTTTTAACGTTTTGATTTTTGGTCGACGTCCCTGCCCCCATGGCCATATCATGTTTCCAGGTCTTTCTCCAGATTTCACTCTAGCCCTGTTAACTTCATGAGCGTTTAGAATCTTTTCAGAGCTAAGCATTAATTGGTTAATCATATCAGCTGTGGCTATACTTTTATCATCTGCAGCTGTTACGAGTATTTCGCTAACAGGTTTGTTTAGAGCTTCATGTGGAGGTGTGCATCTTATATTGACTTGGTATTTGTCTCCTCGCAATACTAAGAGATGTCTATAACTTACTCCGGGGTAGAACTCGATCAAACCCTTTTTCTCAAAATGTTCTCTTAGAGTTTCTAGAATCTTTCTTGACTCGTCGGTCGTTATGTGGCCAGCTGAATGGTCTTTGAGAATCCCATTCTCTACAGTGACGAGATTGCATCTCATAGCTATGTCACTCCCTGCGAGTTCTATTCCTATTCCCGCAGCCTCCATAGGGCCTCTTCCCGGGTTGAATCTCAAAGGGTCGTATCCAAAGATCGAAAGAAAGGCAACTTCTGTACCAGGATTGGTATCAGAGGGTATTGTCTTCAAAAGACCGCAATTGCCGTCGGCAGTTAGTCTATCCATGTTGGGGTGATGAGCTACTTGAAGAGGGGTCTTGTAATCCAGTTCTTTTAGGGCAATGTCTGACATTCCGTCACCAATTACGAGAATATACTTCAAACGTATGTGGCGCAACGTTTCAGTTTCATAAGCGTTTTCCTTAAACTCATTCCTACTTTTCAGTAAAGTTGATTTCCACGGTTTGACCCTAATTGAAAAGTATCATGACAATTCACTTATGTTCTTTACTTGCTTCGGACTTTCATTCTTCTAATATTTGTCTCGATTGGAATATCATTTGATATGTTTAGGAGTTACGCGGTTGATTTTTTTAGTGGTTGATGGTGTAGTCTGATTAAGTTATCATCTCTTAACTGGGTGGTGTATTGGGTATTTGTAATGATGCCTGCGAAGATCGATGAGTTTGACTACATCAACTTTCTTGTAGCAGCGCAGAGAGTGTTCACATGTACTGAGGCGTCTAGAAGTCAGCCGGAGGGAGGCAGTAGGCCGGCTCATGATGCTTTT
>DATBXD010000120.1:0-7151 GCA_036514475.1 Nitrososphaerales archaeon | reverse complement strand
ATAAGCAATGTTAAGAAGAAAGACATTGCCAGATGCTACCGACTTTTGCTTAGAGAAATGGATCTTAAGATGCCCGTGGTAGACCCAACGAAATGTGTCTCAAGAATAGCTAGCAGGTCAGGTCTGAGCGAGAAAACTAAGAGAAAAGCACTGGAAATACTCAAGAAAGCAATGGAAACCCGAACATCAGCTGGAAAAGACCCTATGGGATTAGCTGCAGCCGCACTATACGTAGCCTGTGTTATGCTAGGTGAAAGCAAAACGCAAAAAGACGTAGCTGAAGCTGCAGGCGTAACAGAAGTAACCATTAGAAACCGGTACAAAGGCCTCAAAACAGTACTCAACATTTAATGAAAGAAAAGGCCTATACCTTACGGGCCTTTTCAGAGATATCTCAAAGAATCCTATTCGTGATTACACAGTGCTAACTTGATGTCTAGGCTTTGCTTTTATATAAGATTCGTTTGATCTATCGCCGTAAGGTGTGTAAAACTCTCCAGTTTTGATTGATTTCAAGTTCGTCTCGATTAATTCTTTCATATTCTTATTAATCTCAAATCCGTAGAAGTGGCGAAAAGCACCTTTCGCCGCTACAGCTGTAGTTCCGTTACCAAGAAACGGGTCTAGAACCAAATCTCCAGGCCTACTAGTGAAATCAATGCATCGCATTATTAGTTCTTCAGGTAGTTTAGTGCCGTTCTTCTCCACGCCTTTTCGATATCTGCGGTTAATCTCCCAGACGTCTAGAGGATAATGAGTTACCTTGTTAAAATAGTAATTTTTTGACTTTACCAAGAACAGAACATGGTAATGACTAGTTACAAATTTTCTGCTTGTGAATACTCCAAACTGATACTTCCATATCACGTGGTTAACCAGTTTAAGCCCACTTTTCTTCACTGCAAGTAGAACACTGTCAAGATTTGTCCATCCACTAAATATCCACGCTGAAGAAGTGCTCTTCATTATCCTAGGAAGTTCACGTATCCATCTAATGGAGAACTCCTCATAATCTCCATCAATTTCTTTGTATCCGTCTTTAACAAATCTATGATCTCTATTGTAAATTGATTCTTTACCGTTAAACGATAAGCCAAATGGCGGGTCAGCAATTACGATGTCTACTGATTCGTCTGGAATATTCTTCATACCTTCCACACAATCGTTATATGAAAATCTATCAACATTGAACGGAAAACGAGAATCATCATATCTTCTCTTTGCTTCATCAACTGTCCAATCCTCAGTGGGTTTAAATGTAGAAGCTGCTAAACCCGGAATGTAACGGTTCTTCCTGATTCGCCTCGGCTTTAGATCCAATATTTTATCTGAACCCAAATTAATTTTGGGCTCCATTTTAGTCATAGAGATCCAAATTTACAAGTAAGACGCATTATTAATATGTCTCTCAAAGAACTAATATTATTCGTTCAATTTGCTAAGAAATAGTCTACATTACGCGCGAGGTGGCCTTTTTCAAAAGATCTTCTTTTTGGAAAACTTCTTTGAATGACTCACTGAGTATGTCAACATATTGTTTAGATTCATCATTACTCATGTACTGGAACTGGTACTCACCCTCGTATGGAGATGGTTTACCTTCTCTTGTCATGAACTCAATATGCATCAAAGGGTCACCGCGTCGAATCTTGATGGGTTGTCTATCATTGCTAAGATTGACTAACTCAAGAGCTAATCTACCAACGAAACCGCTGTGAACCTTAGCTGCGTTGAGGAAAGACAAACCCATTCTACCATATTTGCTCTTCGCAGTAAGATGCGCGACGTAATTTGGCGGAGTAAAGATCACTTCATTAGAAATCAGGTTCTTATGCTCAAGATAGTGAAGCGTAGTCTCATCCCTAACTGTTAAGATATAACCGTCACCATCTAACATTCTTGAGTCGAACGGATTAATACACTTGTATTGATCTATTAATTTAGTAATCTCATCCTTACCAATAATTCCCATTTACCTTGCACCTACCACCTTCAAAGTAAAGCGAATAATAACCGTTATCATCCCAAGATATCAGATCTTGAATTATAACAGATATGGAATAAAACGATTAGTAAAATATATTCAGATTCTTTTAATTCAGTTGTAACTGCGGTATTAATTTGACGATTAATAATGAAAAAATAAACATCCGAAGACTTGATGATTTCCCCTGCCAATAATACACTGCGACAAGTCAAATTGAAATTAAGACCTGTAGGAAGATTAATCTAATTCATAATCCTATCTAATGGTGAATTGAGTAAGAGGAAGTGCTCTAACTGTGGTTTTAGCTATTGGGTTAATGTTTATGTTGATGAGGAGTATGTTTGCCCCCAGTGCGGTTTTGTTGAAAATGAGAAGCTAGTGGGTCAAAAGCAAGGTAGGATCGGAGTTATGGATGAATAGCTTCTACATGGTGTGCCGCATTACTTCTAAATATTTTATTCAATCCGATTAACCCTATTGAAAGGACTCCTGTAAGCATTATTGTGATCAAAAAATAGGTAAGTAACGGGTTGTTTTGAACGGCTTCTTCGCATCCTTTGGTTACACCCAAGTTCGCGCAGGCAAAGTAAACATATGAGCTTGATAGATAGTTAAATGCCCAATGAGTAAGTAAGGCTGCAGGCAGCCCCTGTTTGAAATATAGCCAGCCAAGAACTATTCCAGCAATTGTTGCGGTTGATAGTTTTCCAATTTCCCATGTGGACCCATATATAATATGTGACGCGCCAAAGAATAGTCCAGATGCTCCTATGACGAAGTACATGAAAGGCTTTCGGTCAGAAGGCGGAGAATATAGCAATTCATCTAGGTATTTTGATGGGTGCCAGAGGGCCTTTAGCGATTTTAAAACCCCCACTTTTTTATTAAGAATCAGAAAAGCAGCTACGCCTATCAGTGTAACTCTAAACCCTATCTCCTCAACCAACGGTGCCAAAGTTATGAAAGTGAACTCTCTTATCGGCGAGCTTTCTGGAGGAGTTCCAGTTGAGATTCCTACTTGTCTTTGAATAAGCTCTATCAAAACATTGGCTGAAAGCAAAACTGAGAAGACTACAACAACAAGATAAGCTGTATTACTATAGATATCAAATCCGTTTCTTCGAATACCTCGAATAACTCCTATTATCGATTTCTTCGGACCGTTTAAAGCCACTGCGAAGAAAACAATGTAAATACACCAAAGCACTGAGAAAACATATCCTAACGATACGTTCGTAGATATTGCAATCGGTATCCCCCACAAGAAGAGAAGAATTGTCTTTATCGGGTCCGTCATTTCCTTAATACCGATTTCCGTGTCAAAAACCAAGTAACCTCCGATGATAAATGAACCAAACATAAATGCAATCGTTACCAACCCTACGAATGCGAATAAGTAGCTATATGATAGATAGAAATACCTTTGAACAGAAGATTCATTTTGCTTAGTCATCTATGGTCAGATCTCCTAACGCTTTCACTAAATGATGTAGCTATCTAAAAACTAGTTATCTTCTTCTAAAGCGATTGTGCCTTGATAACCACAAGAGCCGCAAAAATACTCCTGAGGCAAAAGCCACCCGCTCAATTGAGAGATTGAATCGACTTTAATCTCTTCCAAGCAACGCGGGCAGACCTTCTTCTTACCCGAACTAGCTCGCCCTATCTTAATTTCTGACACAGTGCATAACCTCCTGAATATGAAATCGCTGTTTAATCTATTGAACTTCGATAGAAGTTTCACTAAATCCGAATTTAACCAACCTATCTTTAATGACGTCTCTATGATCTCCTTGAAGAAGTATATACCTGTTCTTAGTAGTTCCGCCACAAGCTAATTGAGTCTTTAATTCTTTAGCCATTTTCTCAAGATCTGTACGCTTAGGATTCAACCCTTCAATCATCGTGGTTGGTTTGCTAAACCTCCTCATCTCCAGCCTAACAACTATTCTTGTCTCTTCCTTTTCAAGTTCCGCGCAAACGCACAGGTCTTGAGGAAGACCGCAGGTACTGCATATATTTGCCATTAATGCATCCTCGAACAAAGAGTTACTTCACAGAAACTTGATATTAACTTCATTCTCAATAGAGCCAGAATCGGGTTTAGATAATTGCGTGACGCTAAACGCATGGACAGACTATTCATCTATTTTACACTATTTAAATATTATTTCGAGTTTTAGAAATGTCGTTAAGGTCGGAGTTTATTTAAGTCAGCATTTACTATGCTTAGCTGATGACCTGGATTTGGTTGATGATATAGATGTTAACATCTTCTCTAAACTATCTGAAATTGTTAAAGATGCTAAGGAAGGGCTTGACCCCAATACCCTATCTTACTGGTATAGTTTAATAGAGTTCAAAGCCAAGGAAGAATGTCCTGAGAAATACAAAGCCAGCATCAAAGTAGTGCAAGATCCTGTATTGCCCATGAAGTTCGAAATCAAATCATCAAGAAGAGCCGTAAGACACGTAATATATGCTATTGAATCATGTCTAGCGGAAATGCCTTTATCCACTCGCCTTTACTTCCAGAAGCTTCAAGAAACGATTGACCACGAGGCCGCCTCATTTGACATGCGCAAGGTAACTGATAGCAAAGATAATTATGACTGATAATAGCAACATACTGTCATCGACCGGGTTAATACTAATAATTCTTGGCATAGCCTTATTTCTCATCCCATCACTTTTAAAATACTATCCGTCATTGGCGGCAATTGGTAAGATACATTGGCTTATCATATACGTCTATAAGTCTGATAATTTTATCTTCGCAACAAGCCCCATACTAATTCTTACTAGCTTAGTTTTACTAATATATAGCGCAATCAATAGGTGATGGATAATTAAAAGAGAATGCTTTTACGGCGTGAAAAGTATCTTTCAATGGGTGTCAGACTATTCCTGGTGTAAAAATGGTTGGTTTTAAGAGCTCAACCAACGCTAATACTGCAGTGCAGCTACTTCTGAAAAGATTAAAATCTGTAACTTCAACCGCTGAGGAAGTTTCACTTCACCACTCATTAGACAGAATTGCATCTGAGAATATTATTTCTAAGAATGATATTCCAATGTTTGATAAATCTTCTATGGACGGATACGCTGTGTTAGCTGAAGATACTTTCTCCGCCTCCGAAACTAATCCCTCAATTCTAAAAATCGTGGGGAAGGTCAATATCGGTACATTTCCTTCCTTAACCCTAAAACATGGTGAAGCAGCAGAAATCGCAACCGGAGCTTACACCCCTAAAGGCGCAACTGCCGTTGTAATTGTTGAGAACTCAAGAAAACTAAGTCAGAATCGAGTTCAGGTAGTCAAGCCAGTAGTACCTTCCCAAAATATTTCAAAGCTCGGAGAAGATGTTAAGATAGGACAAGTCGTATTAAGAAAAGGTGTCAAAGTAAAACCTCAAGACATAGGACTGCTAGCAGAGCTAGGTATTTCAAGGCTAAAAGTTATTAGAAAACCTAAAGTTGCGGTAATTTCGACTGGCAATGAAATAATAGATATCACACAAGAGCGTAGAAAATCTAAGATTTTTGACGTTAACCGACACATGACAATGGCTTCGGTGATCGCGACAGGGGGTGAACCTTTAGATATGGGTATAGTGAAAGATGAGTTTGAAGCAATCAAGAACTTGCTGCTTAAATCTCTCTCCCTCGCAGACATAGTTATTGTTTCTGCTGGCACATCTGTAGGTGAAAAGGATTTAGTGCCTGACGTTCTGGATTCTCTTGACAGTAAAGGCCTGCTTCTTCACGGTGTTTCAATAAAACCCGGTTATCCAACTGGGATAGCAATAATAAAAGGTAAGCCAGTAATCTCTCTTCCAGGATTTCCCGTATCTAACTTTATGGCTTTTAACGTAATTGCAAAACCACTTATAGCGCACATGCTTGGAACAAAAGTTGACCCAGAGCCATCTATTCGTGCTAGAATGGTTAGTCGAGTTACTAATTCAGGGGGGTTTAGAGTATTTGTTCGAGTGAAGATAATACCTAGTCCGGAAGGTTTCAAAGCCGAGCCTCTCGCCGCTTCAGGATCAGGTATCTTAACCAGTCTTACCAATGCTGACGGAATAGTCACTATTCCAGAAGATCGAGAAGGGTTAGATGAAGACGAAGTCGTCGAAGTTACTCTGCTACGACCTATAGGGTAGAGATATATGTCAAGTAGGAAGATCTTCAAAGACCTCATATCTTCAGAAGAAGCAATGAAAAAGCTAAACGAGAAATGTAGAATTCAACCTCTGGGTATGGAAACCCTTTCAATAATCGCGAGTAATGGTCGAGTAACTGCAGAAGACATTATCTCACAATTAGACGTTCCGACTTTTGATCGAGCAACAATGGATGGCTACGCAGTCAAAGCAGCTGACACTTTTGAAGCAAAAGAGGATCAACCAATTAACCTAACGATATCTGGTGTATCGCAGCCAGGTGCATACCCTACTGGAGCTGTAAATCAAGGCGAAGCAGTGGAAGTAGGAACAGGATCCCCAATCCCGAAAGGAGCAAATGCAATAGTAATGGTCGAGTACACCCAAACAATAAATAATACTCTTCGCGTATTTAGATCAGTTTCGCCTGGCGAAAACATCGTGGCTGCCGGCAGCGATATAATGACGGGGGAACTAGTTCTAAGAAGCGGTGAAAAAATAACTCCACGCGAGATAGGCGTATTATCAGCGATTGGAATTAATAAAGTCAAAGTTCACCGCAAACCAATAGTGGCTATTATCTCCACTGGGAACGAGTTGGTTAAAGCCGGTGAAAAACTAGGTTTTGCGCAAATCTATGACATAAACTCCAATAGCATATCCGCGTCCGTTATGGAAAATGGAGGCGTTCCACTACCCCCAATAATAGTGCGAGACAATGAAATATCGATAAGAAACGCAATAATAGAAAGCGTCAATAAAGCAGATATTATTCTAACTTCAGGCAGCACATCAGCAGGGTCTGGCGACATAATGAACAAGGTGTTAACCGGACTAGCTGCAACGGAAATAATGGCGCATGGATTAACTGTTAAACCCGGAAAACCAACAATTATTGCTATCAGTAAAGGAAAGCCGCTGATAGGACTTCCAGGCTACCCAACTTCAGCATTAATGATTTTTAACTTAATAGTAGTTCCGTTAATCAGAAGATTAGC
>DATBXD010000119.1:0-3670 GCA_036514475.1 Nitrososphaerales archaeon | reverse complement strand
CCTCTAAGCATTGACATAATCAAAGCAGCTAGTCCAAGTACAGATGTAATGCTTAAGTTTGCTCCAACTATCCGCTTAACCCAAACCATATCCGTCTCAAGCTTCAGAATATCTTCAACTAACGGCATCTCAACCTCAAGCTCTTTAGGCAAACCAGGAGCATCCCCAATTATCCTCAGCTTAATTGTATGGCACACCGGACTAGTCTGCATCGTAGTCTGCGGTGATCTAAAAGTCTTCTTAAAGAACATTTAGACCACCTAGCCTACCGTTCTCCATATACTGTTAATGTAGCAGTTTCAGGTGGAGGCGCAGAAGTCCAGGTTACCTTAAGGTTGCCGTTTCCAGAAACCCTAACTATTGACTGTGATGCAAGAGTTCCTGAAGTTCCATTAGTGCCTTTTTCACCGATGAAGACAACGCCTTTAACCTTTTTAATCGGCGAAGCTAATGTAACTTGACCTTCACCAGAAGTAGCGGTAATGTCGTATATTACTTCCCTAATTTTACCTTTAGTGTTATAGTTGAACCTGGTTGTAGTTACTGTCATTATATCACCTCTATTTTAAAGATTTTAATCCAACGTGAATGAGTACTCCATGCCTCAAATATTTCATAGTACTCAAGTAGTATATTGAGGGCTACCATTATCAACTACTTTATGTCTCGAAGCTTTCCCTGAACATTAAATCGATAGCAGATCAACTCAGCTACTGTGTAATAGCCACCTTCTATTCTAAGCTTATTTTGAGCCGCATAAGCGTCATAAGTTCTGCTAGTTTCCATGTACCTTGTAGGTGCAGCAGTTCTAAGTTCCAAAAACCTAGTATCTAATAGCATTGCCTTAGATATCGTATCGCCATACGTAGCATCGGTATTACGCATTTGAGCAGTTGTAACTATCGGTGTACCTTTATAGGTAGCTACTGAAAATCCTGCTTCTACACCAGGAGCTTGCAAACCAGTAACACCGCCATATCTTGGAAGCATTCTGGCTTCACCAATAAATCTACGCTCCGGCTCCAAGATCTCAGATAAAGCATCAACGAAGTCTAGCCCAGTAAGGATAACATCGACGTTTCCACCTGCTTCAATTATTTGACGCCATAACTGGTTCACTTTAGATAGCGTCAAATCACCGTCAGTATTTATGCTTCCGCACGAAACTACTTTAGCGTCGTAAGTCGTTCCAGAGTCTCTATCAACAGCAGTCAACGCATATTGAACCCATGGGTCATACCAGTTTATGTGTGTTCCACCAAGACCATCTTCTTCAGCATCGGCAGATATTATACGATCCAAAGATTCAATGTTATTAGTTCCAGTGTTGTTAGCTGCAGCTCCACCAGCTAAAGGCTCAATCGACTGTATAACCATCGTGTTCATGAGCATTGCGTGTTCTCGACCAAGTTCAGCTCTCATCTCAGGAACTATCTCTACCGAATCGTCCACTGACGACAAGAACTGATCTATCTCTTGAACACCCCAAGTGTGCATAATTTCCTTAGGTTGAGTCGACTGAATTACCGGCGTCACTTTGATAGTATCAGGCAAAGCACCTGCTCTAGCAACACCGCCAGGCATAGCAGTATTATCGTGAGTCCAATCAGCTGCAGCACCAGTTAACATACGCCATCCTGAGTTACGCCATGGTGCTTTTGGTATAATTGCTAAAGCGTTCTTTTCGTAGTTTAAGTACGACCATATGCGTCTACCAAAAACAGGTTGAACCCAGTCAGGAGCAGTTGAATACGCTGGTGTAGCCGGACCAGTATCTGCGTCAGTTTTCTTAACTTCGCTACCGTAAAACCTAGCTTCCATTTCCTTAAGTAGTCGAATATTCTCTTCCGGATCAGTTATTCTTTCTTGTATTGGGGGCATACTTATCTACCTCATTTTCATGACTCTTTCCATGGGAACCTTGCTTAGGTCCTCTAAAGACATGGAAATCTCATCTTTTTTCGAAGCTTTGTCTTCTCCAGGCAGCGCAACACTCTTCTTAACCGCGGTAACTCCAAGCTCAGCAAGACGTTTTTCAACTAAGTCTTCAACAGATTTTTGCAACTTAGCCTCGTTAAACACAGGTTCCTTAATGTCTTCAGCGACTTCCTCAGAATCTTCATCTGTTTTCTTAGTCTCTTTCTTCTTCTTCTTACTAGCAACTTCTTCCTCGTCGTCTTCACAAGGGTCAGCTTTCTTCTCTTCCTCTTTCTTGTCTTCAGGTGTAATTTCTTCAGCTTTTTTCTCAGCAGCATCAGGAATCATCAACTTAGAAGCAGCGTCACTAAAACCCTTAATCAAAGCAATCAGCTTATCTTCTCTAGTCTCTGAATTTTCTGCTTTCTTCTCTTCAGTCATTTTATTTTCCTCTTTAGGTTTATTCGATTCACTGATTGGTGCATTTTCTACGGAAGCTGGATCACCACCACTTTTATCCAACTTCTCGAGTAAAGAAGAGCCTTTCGATTCTTCTTGTACTTTTGATTGTGTTTCATCACCAATGAGCTTTGTGTTAGAAGCTTCACCGCCTTCAAACTTAGCAAGCTCACGCAACATCTTTTTTCTAAGAGCTTCCTCACATGCAAAAATTTCCATATTCACTATACTAAGTTTCGCTTTAAGCTTAACACAAAGCTCCTTAGAAACTGGATCTTCAGTATTTGGAGCATATTCAACCATGCCAGAGGAATCCGATTGAGGCTGCTCCTTAACATGAGGATACAAAATTTCTTCAATAATTGCACGCTCGCCATAAAGGCTCATAAGTTTTGTCTTAAGGTCACCAACAGACATCTTAGTAATAGCATCATTATCAGAAAATTTCAAGATATTAAACATTGATAGCTGATTAGCCGGATTAGTTACAACTGATATCTCATGAAGCTCAAGAGTATCTATCCTATTGTACACTCCTTTCTCATCTTCTACCGGAGTCTTAAGTATAGCTTCCCCACCTATAGAAAAGCCCTTGAGAACACCTGCCTCTATCAATTTCCAGACTTCTCGACCTTTCTTTATATCCCCTCTTACTTTAACAACTATAAAAAGGCCAACATCATCAACACCGGACTTCCAAACAACATCCTCAGAATCCTTAAACTCCAATAAAACCTTGCCTATAGGAATATTTGAGTGCATCACATGAATATGAGCATAATCAAGATCTTTAATAAAAAGCTCCCACGATTTCTTTAAAGTTTCTAACGGTACAAGTTCATCCTGAACATCCACCATTTCTACAGAAGCGTAACCAGCTATTACATGAGCTTTTTTGTCTATCTTGGATATATTAATCCAAAACCTAAATGGTGCAACCCTATCAGACTCATTAACTTGAATAGCTTGACTCATTTATAGACACTCATATACTCAAAATCATAAGGAGAATATTTAAAGGCTATACCCTCAAATTTGCGAGAAGGCTAATATACTCACGAGTCGTTCGTTAATTAATTAGGGATAAAATTGGTAGGTCGTAACAGGAAGGAAATACCATATAACTTAAAACGACTTGCCAAAAGACATGTTTTTAGAACTACTAGAGAGGCACAAAAGTGGTTCGACGAACATGGTCTGCACTTAAGCCTTGGTTGGTTAAGTATTAACAAAACTGAATGGAAGCCTTCTAGAGAAGAACAAAAATCAGCAGAATTTAGAGAAGAGGATTCAG
>DATBXD010000118.1:0-4682 GCA_036514475.1 Nitrososphaerales archaeon | reverse complement strand
ACTTTTGAAGTTGCAGAGGTAGTATTAACTCGTAATTGTTCTGGAAAAGATTCATTTTCTGCAAACAGATCAGATTGGAAGCCACATCATCCTAAGACATGTCGACGGCAAAAGAATGACTGTTCCTAGACACGATCCCATAGGTAAAGGATTTCTGGTAAAGATAATCTTAGAAGCAGAATTGACCAAAGATGAATTTCCAGAACTGTTTTAGACACGTCAACTACCCACTCGTAAACGGTGAGAGTTATCCAGCACCCCACAATAAGCTATGGGAAGATAGAATACCTTTTTAAAAAACAATTTAGTTGATGTTGTTATATGTCTGATTTAGTTTCTGATTTATTTTTCGGTTTGAACGCTCAACAGCTAAAGGCTGTGAAGGAAAATGACAAGCCTCTTCTAATAATAGCTGGTGCAGGTTCAGGAAAGACTAAAGTTATTACAACTAAGGTTATCAACCTGATAAGATCAGGTGTCAAACCTAGCAGTATCCTCGCGTTAACATTCACAAAGAAAGCTGCGGAGGAGATGCTCAATCGAGTAATGTCACAGGTCGGTGAGGAGTATGATCTTCAGATATCGACGTTTCACTCTTTTTGCAACCAGTTCCTCAAAGACAACATTCTAGAAACTAAGTTGAACTCAGAGTTCAAAGTGATTAGCGACACAGCTCAGCTAGTCTTCTTCGCAAAGAACATGAACACATTCGGATTAGAACATATTGAGTTTGGCGGAACACCCGTCACTTTAGCTGAAGAGGCTCAGAAGTTCATCTCTAAATGCAAAGAGGAGTTCATATCAGCTGATGAGCTAGAGAAGTACATAGAAGATCAGGTAAAGCAAGAGAAATACGATGAGGAAGATGTTAACAACCTCAAAGACATGCTCAAAATGTTTCGAGCATACGAAGCCTATACTCAGGAGAATAACATGGTTGACTACGGCGACATGCTCTCAATGGTCCATGAAATACTATTAAAAGATAAGAGGATTCTTAAGCAATACCAGCAAAAGTACCAATACGTCCTAGTAGATGAGTTTCAAGACACTAATTATCTGCAGCTCCATATCGTCCACATGATAGCATGTATTCACAAGCGTATCTGCGTAGTTGGAGACGACGACCAGTCAATCTATGCTTTCAGAGGAGCATATGCGACTAACATTGCTGAGTTTAAAAGACTCTTCCCAGAGTACGTTCAGGTAACTCTTGAGCAGAACTACCGCTCAACGAAAAAGATCCTAGAAGTAGCTAACAAGCTAATCTCAAACCAGCCAAGAAGATCAGCAAAGCGCCTAGTTGCAAACGGAGGAGAAGGAGACCCAGTCTCAGTAGTTGAGTGCGACACAGACGCGGTCCAAACCGTTTTCGTAGCTGATAAAGTTGAGCAGCTAGCAAGCAAAAGATCATTAGATGAAATTGCGATTCTATGCCGAAGCAGAGCAGGCGCATCCTCAGTAGCTAATGAGCTAAGAAAAAGACAGATTCCAACCCAGTTCCTAGGATTTTCAGATTTCTTCTCAGAAGCAATAACTAAAGACGTTGTAGCAACCCTCAAAGTTGTTAACAACCCAGCTTACGCGAACGCTGAGCTAGTCCGCGTCCTAGAAAGAGATCCATTTAACCTTAGAAGAACTGAAGTCGCTAGGCTTGGCAACCTAGCTAGTCGAAAGATCTGTAGCATCTACGAAGCTTTCAAGTATATAGATGAGATAGAGATTGACAAGGAGAAGTTTCTAGCTGTTAAGAAGAAAATAGATGACTTGATAGCTCAGAAGAACAAGCTTACTACAGGTGAGCTAGTTCATAAGATTCTCTTTAGCAAAGACTTTTACGGCTATGAGGTTGAGCTAGATAATAAGAGAAATGTTACGCTGCTAAACCAGTTCTACGTCTTCACCGAAGACTATGCCTCGCTCTACCCGCAAAGCCACCTATCAGAGTTCATTTCATTTTTACAGTACGCATCAGGCTTTGAGATGACTGAGAAGACAGATAGCGACAACGCGGTTAAGATAATGACAATTCACACGGCGAAAGGAAAGGAGTTTCCAGTAGTTATAATCCTAAACGCGGTTGAGAGAAGATTCCCATCGCAGTACAGAAAAGACAAGTTCCCACTCCCAGATATTCTTCTAAAGGGGGTAAAACCACTCTTCACAGCCGAGGAGAGACATATGCAAGAGGAGAGACGGCTAATGTATGTCGCGATGACAAGAGCTAAAGAGAATCTAATAATCACATACCCAAAGAAATTCAACGAGAACACCTACGATTCAAGACCATCAAGATTCCTAACAGAGATCAAGTACAAAGAGAACCCAAGCATAACATTTGAAAAAGTAGAGAGTGATAAGGTAAAAGCACCTCTTGACGAGGAGGATAGGCAGATAACAGTAACTAGAAAAGTAGTATCTGACCTAAACACTGAAAACTACGCAGCTGCTATTGAGAAGATATTACTACTAGCTAAGATGCGAAATAAAGATATTAGATCCTTACTTTGGCAAATTAAAGAACCAGATCTTGAAAAAGATGCGAAGCGGCTAAAGAATATTCCAGACCACACAGAAGTAATAAATGAGAATTTCATCTACAGCTCATCACAGTTCTCAACCTATAATATCTGCCCGAGAGGCTATCAGTACCACTACGTCTACAGAATCCCAACAGCCGCGAAATCATACTTTGACCTAGGAGCCAACGTTCACAGCGTAATCGAAGAGGTAACCAAGAAGATCAAGGCAGGAGAAGAAGTAACTCAGGAGCAGATGATAAAGATACTAGACAAGGAGTGGAACCCAAGAGGCTTTGAATCCAAGCTCCACGAAAGACGCTCATACGAAGAAGCAAAGCAGATGCTAACAACATTTCTAGAGGAGCAAAAGCAGACCAGATCAGAAATAGTCGATATAGAAAAAGAATTCACAGTGAAAATTGACAACATCCAAGTCCGAGGTAGAATAGACCGCATAGACAAGCAAGGAGATGACTTTATCGTCATAGACTATAAGACATCCAAAGAGAGCCTAAGCGCAATGGATCTAAGGCAAGACCCTCAACTGATAACCTATACACTAGTAGTTGAGAACCTATACGGAAAAAGACCAAAGTCAGTAGGATGGTGGTTCCTGCGCTCTAATAGGAAGGTTATGTCAGAGGTTAAAGATGAGGATCTTCAGAAGGTAAAGCAGCAGATGCTTAGCATCGTCAATAGCATCAAGAAAGGTGACTTCCACCCAACACCAGGCTGGGTATGCCAAAGATGCGATTACACAACCATCTGCGACGCGTCAACAGCGACACGCGTCGGCTAACACATAAGAAAGAAGCTAGAGAGATTTCAAGCTCACTATCTTCATGCACATTTGAATAATAATTAGCATAATCAAAGCTAAGGCAACTCGATACATCCTCTAAGAAGATCCGATCAGGAAGATAATTAATGCCTGAAAAAAAAAGAGAGGAGAAGCGGCCTTGTTAGGCTCGCTTTCTAGTCATCATCACAGCAGCAGCAACAATAGCTACTAATGCAATTCCGACCGCACCGTAAGTTACTTCAGCTGGTAGTCCAACGGTTTCAGTGACTTGTGAAGTTACTGTAGTGGTCTTAGCTGGCTGTGTTACTGTACTTGTTGTTAGGGACGTAGTTGTAGCAGTTGTTGTAGCAGTTGTTGTGACGCTTGATGTTGTCACGGATGTTGAAGTTACAGTCGTTGTCTTCGCGGCTGATAATCCGAGTGATACAAGGACACCGGGGTTAGTGGGCGTTATGCGGCCTGTCATCGTGACACCAAGAATGGTGAATATCATCTGATTACCTGAGGAATCTTGACCAGTTGTTACACCTACTCGCATATCGGAGCCGAGATTTATTTCTCGAAGTAGTGCGCCGGTAGTTTTGTCGAAGAACCTCATTTGACCATCGGTGAAGCCTGTGAAAACAAGACTTGGGGTAATGACTAAGTGTGAACGCTGCTGCGCAACTTTCCAGAACCAAGTCCATTTGACTTTACCAGTTGAAGCGTCACGTGCGACGATGGTGGAGTTGGTAATGGGGTTTGCTTGAATGACTGCAACATTCACCCCTACTGCTGCTGTTGGAGAATTCATTATTTTAGTTTGCAGCCCTATCGCGTAATGAAACAGTGTTTGTGTCACGGGGTCGTAGGACATGTCTGTTCCGAAGATACCATTACTAAAGTGAGGGTAAACATCACATGGACGTCCACAGTACTTACTGCCATCAGGTGAAACCATCTCCCTCATGTCATAAGTGCTTAATGGATCGTTCAAGTGGTATCTTACACCACCCTGATAAGGCTCCTTTAGCGCGGCTGCGGTTATCTGTCCCCATTGCACCTGCTCGTTAACTACGTCAATAACGTTCAATGGCTTTCCTGTTTTAGCATCCATAGTGTATAGTCGACCTTCTTTGCAGCCTTTTATGTAGACTTTGCCGAGGGTCGGGACATCTGCGAGTACTCCGCCCCAGTTGCAGTCGTAGTCATACGGATCACGTGGGAATGGCTGTAGCCACCAAATGCGTTTGCCTTGATTCATATCTATAGCCATGATTGTACTACCGTAGAGTCTTGGACCAGGCGTTGCTCCAACATTTGTATAAGGTCCTTGGTTACCTGTCTGAGTGTAGACAATTCCAGTGTCCTCGTCTACG
>DATBXD010000117.1:0-6360 GCA_036514475.1 Nitrososphaerales archaeon | reverse complement strand
ATGCAGAGAATTATTGAATATTGTCGGTGAAGATATGGATCTATACAGAGTCCACGTAGAGTAATTCACTATTACTTTCACTCGTCAAAACGTCAACGCTTTACTTTCGACTTATAAGTCGATGATTCACAGTTACATCTTAGCTGAGATGACGCAAAAGCGTGCAGTGTATAGAATGATCTAAAAGTTAATGGCTGATGTGACGTCTAGAATGAATGTTAATACTTTGTTCTTTTTTCTATGCTTGGAGTTTGATTAAGTTCTCACTTAATATATCTGGGTTGTTTGTTTTAGAAAGATATTAATTGCGCGTTGCTGAGTTGACAATGTCTTGATTTTAGAGGGTGTTTTTCAAATCGTAAGTTGGCAGATTGATCCGATGTTTCTATTGATTCTTCAATTAGTTATTGGGGTTGTTACTGTGGTCGCTTCTATTCTTTTATCGAAACGTTGGGGTGAAAAGGCTGTTGCGAAGTTCGCGGATGATGAAAACCGGCGAAGGGAGCATGCGCTTTCACTTTTAGGCCAGCCTCTTCAGGCGCTTCTTAATTCTCTTCGCTCTGTTCACATCATATTATACGTATGGGCTGATGCAGCTGGAAAGCTTACTACGCCAAAGATTAGGGTTAAGGAGGTGCTTGATCAGGAAGCTAGTCTTCTTATGGAGCATTTGGAAACTGGGGAGACGCACCTATTTCAGGAGATTGTTGAGTATCAGGACTCATATAACCGGCTCACCGAACGCTCTAACGTAGTGTATTACAAAGTGCTTGAACTGTTAAAGGGGATACCTCTTGAACGCCCTATCAGCCCAAGCTATGAAACAGCTGTGCGCGCATTCTCTGAGGCGGTCACAAGCAATATAGCTAATCGCAGCAAGCAGTGTCAAGCAGGTATCGCCTCTGGCGAGACTCCTAGTGTTATGCTGAGCTCATACAGGCTTCAAACAAACTCGTGGGACGACGCGAAAACAGTTAAGGAGCAGATCAACTCTCTACTTCAAAGCAATGAGGTTATCAGTAATCTCGAGACAGTCTGGGCCGATGCGCAGAAAATTGAGGGAAAACATAAGAAAATAGTGTCTCAGATCAATCTATTGAAAGCCTACAGTCAATCCGGAGTCTACCTGAGAGGCTGGTGCAAAGCAGGCGTAGAATCGGGTTACGAAAGGAAAAAATAACGTTAGTATGTTGTAACTGACGAGCAATAACGTTTAGCAGCAAGATTTTTTCGCTTTAGTCTGCACAAAACCAAACGTAATCTCAGGATTAATCACTGATTATTAGAGTAAAACAAATACATTGCCATGAATGCTTTGATACTATCTGACGGTTTTGTTCTTCTGGTTTTTCTATTTGAGCTTATCAAACCTTCATATCAATCAAAGAATAAGTGAAAGTAGTCTGAAAGCAATGCCTCCGACAATTATTGCGGTAGCGAAGTTTGCAATCACTATGATTGCAGCGGCTTTCCACCCGTAGTCGTTCGCAATTACTGTTACTGTGGAGATGCACGGAATAAAGATGATGCTAGTTAGGGCGAGTGTTATGAGTTGAACTGGTGTGAAGAAGAGTGATAGGTTTGTTGAACCAAATATGGCTACTGCTCCAAGTAGGGTAAGTTCCTTTCGGATTAGTCCAAGTATTAGCAGTACTCCAGCTATAACAGGAAGTCCGAGCCAGACGACGGTGACTGGTGAGAACGCGTTGCTCAGATACTGTAGTACACCCACCGCGTACAAAACCTGTATGCCCGCACTTCCAATGATGTATAATGGAAATACAAGGTATATCAGGGATTTTGTACGTATCCAAGTCTGTTTCACCACTACAGATAATGAGGGAACCTTGAAAGAATGCATCTCCATTATGAGCCCGGTTGAGTTACCAGGAACAACTCTGAGAGCTATTCTCCCCATAATAAATATGAGAGCAATATCAAATGCGTAAAGTGCTAATGCCCACATGGGGTTTACGAATGCTGCCACTAAACCTAGAATTACTATTGTTCTAGCAGCGCACGGAGCAAAGGTGATAGCATATGTTGCGAGTAGCTGCTCGCGTCTTGTCTCCATTATTCTGCATGCACGAATTGCGGGAACATTGCACCCATAGCCTAGGATCATCGGTATCAATGCTTTCCCATGAAGTCCTATCTTATGCATCGCACTGTCCATCATGAATGCAACTCTGGTGAGAATACCTGAATCTTCAATCATAGCCAGCATTAGGTAGAACGGTATCACGAAGGGTATCACCAGTGTAACGCCCGCTACAAAGCCGCCGTAAACGCCATTCCAAATAATGCCTTGAATCGATCCACTGAGATCTAGGTTTACTGATGAAAATAGTGATAGTGCTTTTGAAATCTGATCTGAAAGCAAATTTCCGATAATGAATGTCCAGAGAAGTAAACCGGCTATTACGCCGGCAGATGTGATATAACCAAATATTTCATGTGTGGTTATCCATTCTAACTTTTCTGAAAGTGTGGTCTTGATTTCACTTTGTCGTTGAGCCTCTTTTGCGATATTGCTCGCAACAGCATATCTTTCTGAAGCGATAACTGCAAAACAGGGTTCATTGTGAATAGATTCTATTTCTGCGGCTAGACTCTTAGATGTCTCTATTATGGCTTCTGACTTGGAACTCACTATTTTCACTATTTCAGGGTCGTTTTCTAGAAGTTTAATGGCGATCCATCTTGAGGGGTACTTTAGTTCAAGGTTTCCTGCTTGGATTGTTTTATCAAGTTTGGTTATTCTTTCTTCTATTTCTGCTCCGTATTTGACGTGTGTTTTCTTATTTTTGTCGCAGTTTTTCGCAACTGAGATTGCGGTTTTTGTTAGGTCGTATATTCCTTCTCCTCTGATGGCTACTGTTGGAACAACTGGTACACCTAGGGCTTGCTCTAACTTTTTTCTGTCGATTGATATCCCTTTATTCTTAGCCGCATCAACTTGGTTGAGGCAAATTATCAGTGGGACCTCAATTTCGATAAGTTGCAGGGTGAAGAATAAGTTGCGTTCGAGAACAGATGCGTCAACCACGTTTATGACGGCGTCTGGGTGTTCCAAGGCTACGTATTCTCTCGACACAATTTCCTCCATGCCAAATGTGGAGAAGGAATAGATGCCTGGAAGATCGATAACTGCGATTTCCTGTCCTTCAAAATTGAGTGTGCCTTCGGCTTTCTCAACTGTCTTTCCTGGCCAGTTACCAATTATTTGGCTTGAACCTGTGAGCTGGTTGAACAACACGCTTTTTCCAACGTTGGCATTGCCAGCTAAGGCAATGGTTATTTCCTCTTTGTTTTTATGTTTTTTCGAATTAGTAGATTCATCATGACATGACGTAGCGAATCATCTACCTATTTTTTCTCTGTAACTTCAACAAAAACGTTTACAGCTATATCGCGTCCAAGCGCAACCTTGGAGCCTCTTACAGACATTTCTATTGGGCCTTTTAAGGGTGCAACCCTTTCGACTTTTACTAATGTACCGGGAGTTAGCCCCATGTCTAAGAGTCGTTGGAGGACTCTGTGTTCACCTCTGATGAAAGATATCTCTGCTGAGGTTCCGGTTTTCAAATTGCATATCGAAACCAGATTTTGCTGTCGTTTTCCCACTTCCTCTTCACCTTTTTTATGCGTCTCTATGCATGTTTCACATGTTGAGAACGGAAGGTCGCAGGCTGGGATAATTTTGTCGTCATCTGGGCATTTATCAGGGTGTTTTAGAAAGCGGCATAGTGACTCCTCTGCTTCATCTGATAAAGTATGCTCCATTTCACATGCTTGAACATGAACCCGCTCTTTTCCGATGTGCAAAACTTCTGATAGGAATTTTTCAAGTAGCCTGTGCTTTCTGGTTATCTTCTGAGCTTCCTTAAGTCCTTTTGAGGTAAGTGTGCTTCCACGGTACGGTGAATAATTCACGTAATCGTTTTCAGCTAGTTTTTTCAGCATTTCCGTTACGCTTGCTGGCGCAATTTTGAAGTATTTGGAAATTTCAGTTGTGTTTACCATATCACCGTTGTTGGAGAGCACTGATATTGCTCTCAGGTAGTCTTGTGTGCTTTTGCTTGACACTTCAGATTTAGGCATACCTAATTTGATTTCATGAACCTTAATAAACATTTAGGTGCACCTAAATAATTTACTTGCGGTAAGGCAAGATCAGTATGTCCCCTCTCGGGGTGATTACAATGACTAATTCACCATCCCGATTAAGAGATGTTACCGATACTCTGGCAGAACCCAGTCCCAAGCATTTTGCCAAAAGACATCATCGAACGGTCGCCCAAAAAGTCCAGACTCATTCGCCAATGAGCGATTATGTTCAGTGATATAAGCTGAATTGAAGATTCAGTAAAGGTTTATACCCATTGTAATCTGACTGGCGGCAAGTCGAATTCAGGTTGATGTGGTTAATGAGGTAAGATTGGATGAATCGGTTTGAATCTATTGCTTCTAACGGAGTTACTTGGGTGGATATTGAGGATCCTACGCAAAGCGATATCGATATTCTCGCTAGAGATTATCCTTTTCATCCTTTGAACTTGGAAGACTGTCTGTCAAAGAGACAGCTTACAAAAATGGATCAACATGAAGACTATCTTTTTGTTCTGCTTCATTTCCCTGTATCAGTAGCCGATAAGGGTGATGTGCGTTTCAGTCAGGTATCAATGTTTCTTGGGCGAAATTACTTGGTTACACTTCACCAAGGTGACCTAAAGTCTTTAAGTGATATCTTTCAAACCTGCAAATGTAACGACAATCACGCTCAAACAATCATTAAGAATTCTTCTTCCTTCCTTCTTTACTGTATCATCGATAGGATCATAGATCATTTGTTTCCTATCATGGATAAGCTATTGAGCGATCTTGACTACATTGAGGATAAAGTCTTTGACGAAAAAATCTCAGCCATGCGTGAAGTTAATCTGTTGCGACGGGAAATAAATGACTTTAGACGGATTATCTACCCACTAAGAAAGTTGATAGCTGATCTTTCTGTGAAAATTGAGCGATTCGGAGGCCATGAAACTTCGGCGTACTTTAGCGACGTCAAAGACCATATCGAAAAAGCTTGGGATATTCTCGAGGGAACTAAGGAAACTGTGGAAATCTTCAAAGATACTAACTACATCCTCACCACCGAGAAAGCTAACCAAATCCTTGCCGTCCTCACAATAATCTTCACCCTAACTATCCCAATAGTGACTTTGGGTACCGTTTATGGTATGAACATCAACATTCCCGGCAGTATCAACGCAGAACCTTGGACCTTCCTAGGAACCTACACCACCTTCTGGATCGTACTGATAGTCTCTGCAGCTCCAACTCTCATGATGACTTGGTACTTCCGCCGCCAAGGCTGGTTGTAGGTGCTGAAGCAAAAAGGATCTAACTTCTTCACCCTACTTTTCATATTAATCATACTTGATGTTATGCTGATATTGTTTGTTTTACGCTCGCTTTCCAGTTGCTTCAAGGTCAAATCTGCGCTTAGGATTAACCTCTGTTGGACTTCCTAATGTTAAGATAAGATTATGAGAGAATATATGAATTGTAGTATAACGGGTTGCTGTCTTTTACATTTAATTTACTAAAAAGGCTTAGAATTAACTTGGAGCGCATCATGTTATCCGCGATATAAATGTCGACTTTCATTTGCTTTGTTGGATAACTATGGATTTCGCAATCCTTACGATGGATAAACTATAACAGATGAGCAATATCGTCATCTGACTTCTAATGTGCTAACTGATAACGTCTCCTTTTGACAGCAAAAGCCGGTTATCCAACAAAGCACTTTCATTGATTCGTCAGTATCGCCATTAGATCTGCCGACTGCATCTGCTTTAGGTTGCCAGCCTCACGAGTTCTTCCGGTTGGAGGGGCCGTTCACCGTGTCGGGCTCCGTTAAGACTTGTGGAACAACTCAGCAGAGTAGCGAAACGCTGCATGTCTTTGCGATGAACCCCCGCAGCTCAACAGAAGTCAGTTACGGGTATTTCTACTGACACCTTCTTCACCTTGGCGCGCATATCAAACCTATCATTCATCTAGCTGATTCAAACTCAAACGTATCCAATCTGCCATCTTTGTTCCACATATCCATTTCACATGAAAAGGTATCGAAGGAGCCTCGTCGAATCCGTCTACTCCATATTGAAGAGGGTCTACAGCAACCCCTATCATCGCGAAAGAGGAGAATGCAGATCTCCAGTTTATGCTTTGGTTCCGCAGAGGGTTCTATTTTGCTTGATCTTCAGGGGTGAAGCAGCAGTATCCGATTTTATCGCAGTCTTTCTTAACTCTTTTCCATTCTTCGGGGGCGAGTTCTTGAAGAGCTAT
>DATBXD010000116.1:0-3301 GCA_036514475.1 Nitrososphaerales archaeon | reverse complement strand
TTCGTGCCGGTGGTGGTGTCTATATCTCTAGGAGCATTTGCTACATGGTTCTTCATGGCTGGAAACTTCATCCAAGGCTTCACGGCTTTCGTAGCGGTTCTAATAATTGCATGTCCCTGTGCACTCGGACTAGCTACTCCTGCAGCAATAATCGTAGGAACTGGAAAGGGTGCCGAGAATGGAATCCTCATAAAAGGTGGAGAGTATCTGGAGAAAGCCTACAAACTGCAAACCATAGTTTTTGACAAGACCGGCACGTTGACAAAAGGAGTCCCATCGGTAACCAATATAGTGCCACTCATAAATACGACCGAAATTGACGTCGTAAGATTCGCAGCGATAGCCGAAAAAGGATCTGAGCACCCCCTCGGAGAAGCCATACTAAGAAAGGCAGAAGAACTAGGCCTCGATATCCCTTACCCCACTATCTTTGAAGCGGTACCAGGTCTCGGTGTCAGGGCAAAACACCACACTACAGAGATTCTACTTGGAAACAGAAAACTCATGCGTGATAACAATATCTCCATTGAAGCTCAGGAAGAAGGGATCAAGAATCTAGAAGATGAAGGCAAGACATCTATGCTTCTAGCCCTTAATGGAAACTTATCTGGAGTGATAGCTGTGGCTGACACAATCAAGGAGAGCGCGAAGGAAACTTTGGACGATTTGCGAGTTATGGGTATAGATGCAGTTATGCTTACAGGCGATAATCAGAGAACCGCCAAAGCCATCGCCCACCAACTTGGTATCGACATAGTCTTTTCAGAAGTTCTTCCTAGCCAAAAAGCATCGATAATAAAGGATTTACAAGGCGAAGGTAAGATAGTGGCTATGGTTGGAGATGGGATAAATGATGCTCCTGCTCTTGCGCAAGCAGACATAGGAATTGCCCTTGGAAGCGGAACTGATATTGCGATTGAAACCGGGGGAGTAGTGTTGATTAATGATGATCTCCGTGACGTAGTTAATTCAATTCAGCTCAGTAAGAAAACGATGCAGAAGATCAGGCAGAACCTATTCTGGGCTTTTGCCTATAACACGGCCTTCATACCGATAGCTGCTTCTGGATTGTTGAGCCCCGTTTTCGCGGCCGTTGCAATGACAATGAGCTCAGTGAGCGTAATCACAAACTCTTTGACTTTGAAGAGATTCAAACCAAAAAAGAAGCGAGTTTAGACCTCTCTGGAAGTTCTTAGACAATTTTGATAGGAGGCCATCTGAGCATCTATATCTCTCTGAAAGGAGAAATGAAAGTGGAGCTAATGAAAAATACTTTTCCTAAAAATCTACTGACCTTGAGACATCAGTACTGATTGACGACTTCGGTGGCAACATTTCTATATATGGTGAATGAATAAGTTAGCCAATGACAATGATAGAAGGATTTTATATTCTAGATGTAGCGTTTCCTAGAGTGTCATGATATGGCTAATTCGAGAACGCTTCTTTGTTATCTGAATAGTTGTTGAGTCAAGGCTTTGCAATATATTGAGAAATGTAATGGATCTCATTAATCAAAAAGAACATGATGGTTGGGAACGATTGAGGTTCAGAAAAGAATATGATTAACCCATTGGATTTGGTTTCATTTGCAACTGGATTATCTAGCCAAACAAGACCTTTCTTTGTTCACTTCGAATGCACATATAGATGTAATATGCGTTGTGGATTCTGCAATATTTGGCGAAGCAACCCATATCCCTTTGAAGCACCTACGGTCACGTTCATCGATAGATTGACTGAATGCTGGGATATTGGATGTCGATTAGTTAGCTTCACAGGGGGGGAGCCGCTTCTGAGGAACGATATTGGAGAATTGGTCAAACACTCAAAAAACCTTGGTTTCTACACCGGGTTAGTGACTAACGGATCTTTTCTCCACAAGCACCTAGAGAATTTGCGAGGTCTGGATTATTTGGCAGTATCCTTCTCCTACAATGAGGCAGCTTTCAACACGTCAAAAGGCGCAAAGACGTTTAGACAAGTCAAATCTAATATATTGAATGCTCAAACAGCCGGGTTGAACCCACATCTTTTCTGTACAATTGATTATCTAACTTATCCGCATCTTGAGGAAACAGTTGAGTTCGCTGAAAAACACGGCTTAGAGATACATGTCAACCCAGTTTCTGAGATTCCACGTGAAAAAGTGAACGAAGTTGAATGGAGCGAAATTGGAGCAAGTAATTTGATGGTAAATATTAAGAAACTATATCCTAAAGTGAAATTTAGCAGCTTTTTCCTATCACGAAAGAAGGGTTACACTATCAATGGCTACGTTGGACGGTGTCAAGCTGCTAGGACAACGGTTGCACTGAAGCCTGATGGAACAATATCTCTTCCCTGCCTGCTGCAAACAGTAGCAAATTCGGGTGCTACTCCTCTAAGAGAATTCTGGAAGTCGGATGAAGCGAAACGCATCAGAGAAAGTTGTGGAAGATACCGTTTCTGCGAGAAGTGCGATGTTATTTGCATGTATGAGGCCTCTCTGATAGGGCATCCTATGCAAATATTTCGATGGCTCTCCGATATGTGATTAGTGTAATAGATTGAGTTCTGACTCTTGGCGACGCCAAGGAGTCCATTCTGGTAATAATCATTGTTTTTTAATAATGTCTAATACTAATGCGATCATGAATTATGGAATATGATCTTAGGAATTGCTATTCCCATTTAGGATGTGTCTTTTATGATGTGCTGGATGGGTATGCATCAATCAAGGATATGAATTGCTAGGAGCCCAGATTAGTAATGGATTTGTCATCGGGGGCGTCAGGTTGCTCATTTGTCGCGAGACCGTACACACCAGTGGTAGATTCATATTGCGTGGATTTCTACATTTAAATTATACTAATAACTTTAATGGAATCTAATAAAGGGATCATTTCTGTATAATTAAGTTACAAAAAAGGTAAATATTAGTATGTTCCTATAATGAATAGGAAGTTATTTGCAGTGGAGGATAAAAAAGAACGATATTTGACCACGAACCAAGGTGCTCCCGTAAACGATAATCAGAACTCTTTGACCGTTGGAGAACGCGGCCCAGTATTACTACAAGATGTGCATCTTATTGAAAAAATAGCTCATTTTGATAGGGAGCGTATCCCTGAAAGGGTTGTTCACGCTAAAGGAGCTGGGGCACATGGCTACTTTCATGTTTACAAAAGTATGGCGCATCGCACCAAGGCTATATTTCTTCAGGACCCAACATCTAGGACTCCTGTGTTCGTACGGTTCTCAACAGTTACAGGAGGACGCGGATCCGCTGACACAGTAAGGGATCCTCGTGGCTTCGCCG
>DATBXD010000115.1:0-4131 GCA_036514475.1 Nitrososphaerales archaeon | reverse complement strand
AAAAACATTAGATATTGAGGAGGTGGAAATAATAGAATACGAATGTTGTGGAACATCTGGCCGAAGATACATAAGCAAAGCTGAAAAAGTTGAACTTCTCAAACAATACAAAGAAAATCTCAGTAACGAGATTAAGGGTGTTGAAGAGAGAATCAATGAACTCAAAGAAGAATCTTAAAACTACTCTCGTTTGGACTTAATCTCAACATCAGAAAGGCCGCCAATCAACTCCTAAACCCGAACCTAGCACACCACAACCGCATATCAATTAGAAATACGACAGTATCATTTTACTATTGATAATACCAAATGATATATCATTGAGCTAGGTTAGGCCCTTTTTTTAATATTCAGGCATGGGGAATGACTCATGAACTTCAATTTCGGTACCCATGAACCGATTCAAGTTGAGGATGGTTTTCAAGCAATTTTATCGCTTCTTCCATACTATTTGCCTGAAGAATGGAATAACCTGAAACTTCTCTTTTACTTGGTTGGTTGCCATTCTTGCTTATGTGTATTCCTCCTCCTAGTGGACTACCCATATCAAGAAGACGATCCCCACATTTCTTGACCCAAACCATCCATGGTTCCATTGCTTGTTCCATTCGTTTCTTCATCTCTTCTGGACTTATATTGTGCATTTCTTTCACGACTGAATCTGGTGTATAATACAATACAATAAATTTTTTCAAATTAATCCACTTAGAAATGATTACTATTTGGATTCCTTAAAAATGTATCATATGTTTTATCATAGAAAAAACCTCTCAATAACAAAACAATAATATGCTTGATTTTATTTATCTACGACAGATGATTTTTAATAAAGGTGCCGGAGGCAGGATTTGAATCTGAAAAATCATGTCAAAATGTGTGCCGAGGGCAGGACTTGAACCTGCGACAGCCCGGTCTTCAGCCGGGTGTTAGAGGAAATTAGCCCACTCTCCTTCGCCTCAAAAAGATCAGGCTGAGCTACCTCGGCGCAATCTAACGGTAGGTTTAGGAGAGTTATTATTTTTATCGCAATTAGATTATTAGCGTAGGTAGATTGATTTACTGTTATAGTGCTTTGCTTTCTTTTAGTGCTTTACAGGCTTTTCTTAGTTTTGTCTCCTCTACCGGATAGGTTAACTCGACTTTGAAGCTTGCAGATTTTGTGTCAAATACGAGTAGCACTCCGTAGTATTTTTCTCTGATTGTTAAGGTTGATGCGTCTTTCCAAAGTGCGTTCTTTAGGTATTGATCCCATTCAGGTCCTGATTCTTGTAATGGCTGCTCAACTGTTAGGTCTTTTGGAGCACTTAGAGTCAAGACGTTTCCGATGATTTTAACGTTATCAATAATGATGCTGCTTTTTGTTTCTAAGAATTTCATTATCGTTTCGCTTTCATCTTTACCTGTAACAATTTCATACTTGGTTTCAGTTTCTTCTTCAATAATATTTTTAATTTCGGTTATGCTTGATATTGTAGGAGCTACTGTTTCTTCTATAACTGCTCCGTATCCTATGCATTCTAGATAGGTTAATCCGCCGACTTGCAATCCATGTCTCACGGAGGGTTCTAACACGGTGTGGAAATGGTCTACCATGCGTTGAAATGTTTGGCCGTAGATGTTCTTGAAACGACTATCTCTTAACTGGTAGCCGTCTTTGCCTTTCACTATGAAGTATATAATAAGAAGACCAAGCCTTGGCGTAAGATATAATTGTTCTAAATAGGCTTCTTTATTTTGCTCTTCGCAGTCGAAAAACATTTTTCGATTTCTTGAGAACCAGTAACTGATCTTTCCAGTTATTCTTCGCATTTTACCATACTTTGTCTCTAGCTCTTCTAGAAACTTGGAGGTTTCAACAATAGTATTGTAGGTCATAGTTCCACCAGATTCTTGCTAAATTTGGTTAGTACTTCACATTTATTCTTGCGGACAATAACGTCATCTTCGATTCTAACGCCTCCGAAGCCGGGTAAATATATTCCGGGTTCAACTGTGAACACCATTCCATCTTCAAGAGTAAAGTCTGAGGAGGAATGTATTCTCTCTCCGTCATGAACACTAAGTCCTAGTGAGTGGCCTGTTGAGTGTGTGAATCTGCCTTTGAAGCCTTTAGAATCGATAAAGTCAGACACATTATTATGTACTGAGCGGGCTTCTACGCCAGTGTGGATGGAGTCTAGACCTATCTGGCTAGCTTCTTTTACAACTTCGTATATTTTCCTCTGTTCATTTGAAGATGCCCCGAATACAAATGTTCTTGTTATGTCTGAGCAGTAGCGACGGTAACGGGCGCCAAAGTCAAACAATGCAAAACTGTTTTTCTCTAATAATCTTTCACCACCTAAATAGTGAGGTTGTGCAGTGTTTGCTCCAAATGAAACTATTGTGTCAAATGCTAAAGATACGTTGTTCTTCACCAGTAGATAATTAATCTCAGCTTTAACTTCGCTTTCAGATATGTGTTCTTTAATAATTGTTGGAATAGAATCCATAACCTTGTCTGCTACCTCCGCTGCTTTTCTGATTCTTGAGATTTCGTCTTCATCCTTAACTAGCCGGGTTTGGGAGATAGGTTTGCTTACATCTATGATTTCTACTTTAGGTAAGAGCTTTTTGAGGTTCTCAACTTCACCATATGTTACTTCTCGAGAGTTAACTCCAAGGCTATCTACATCTTTGCCAAAGTCTTTTATGAAAAGGTCTAGTTCGTCTTTTTTCTCAAAAACTTTGACGTTTAATTCTGCTGAGCCTCTCTGAGCAGTTTCTTGCTCAAGCTTTGAGGTGTAGAGCGTTATTTCTCCGCCGGGTTGTAGAAGCAATGCGCATCCTTCGAAGAGCCCTGAGTCTAAACCGGAGAAGTAGAAGAAAGACTGATCTATGTGCGGCTCTGTTGAGTTCTTTATCATTATTGCGTTGGGGGTTTTCTCTTTTATGTTCTTGAAGACTCGACGTACGCGACTAGACGTTTGACTCATCATTTAATATATTTGAATGTAATATTAAAACTGTAAGTTCTAAAAGAATGTTAACTTGGTTTTATACAG
Source organism: Nitrososphaerales archaeon (assembly GCA_036514475.1). Classification (GTDB taxonomy): domain Archaea; phylum Thermoproteota; class Nitrososphaeria; order Nitrososphaerales; family JACPRH01; genus DATBXD01. The sequence continues at coordinate 1,087 of DATBXD010000115.1, read as the reverse complement.
CGGTTTAGCTTTCACTTTTAACTCTTACAATCTTGGATTTTCCAAGTGCTTGCCAGAACTCTATTTCAGAGCCGTTCTGTAGTTTTCCTGTGATTTCTTCATCTTTTGGCATTGGTATTTCGAAGACGGCGAATGTCTCCATATCCATTATCTGAACGGTTGTTGCGGTTAGAGATATGACTTGCCCATTGCGCTTGTTGATTATTGGTATCTCAATATTTGCTGAGACTGGGGAGACCAAGCTTCTTTTCACACCGTCAAACAAGCCTATTCCAACGACTCTGGCCTTTGCCGCGCCGTGTTTTCCGGGTTTTGATTTATCGTATTGAACTATTTTACATGGTTCACCATCTATAATCAGGTAGGAACCTGTTTTAATTTCACCTAGATCTGCAGGCTTACTCAAATGTAATCTTCTCTGCCTTATGAGGGTAGCTGATGCTAATATATAGTTATTAATATTATTTCAAGTAAATTAAATAAAGCGGTTGCACTATGTTCACGGTGCATGTCGGGTTCGCTGAAGTCTGTAGCGATTTATACGAGAAAAGACGATGATAAGATTAAGCAAGTCGTGGTTTCGCTAACAGAGAAGCTTAAGGAAACTGGTTTTAAGACCTACTTGGTTTCTTCGATAAAGCATAGATTCGCTAAGAGCCTTTCATCTATTAGTGATCTTAAGAAAGTGAAGCTAGATATAATTTTCACGGTGGGGGGTGATGGAACTCTTCTTTGGATACTTAGAGAGATGAATAACACTACGCCGATACTTGGAGTTAATGTTGGGAGAAGAGGTATTCTTTCAGAGGTTAAGCCCGATGATATTGACGAGTCTATTGAAAACATTAGAAAGAAAAAGTATTTCATTGAAAACCATATGAGGATATCAGCTTCGATAGGGTCTAAGAAGATTCCGCCGGCGTTAAATGAGCTCTACTTTAACCGGATTTCACAGACTAGAACCAGCACCTACAGCATTTTTATTCACACGTTTACAATATCTCAGAAGATGGACGGTGTTATGGTTTCGACGCCTACAGGCTCAACAGGCCACTCACTATCATTGGGAGGGCCATTCATATACCTC
>DATBXD010000114.1:0-3727 GCA_036514475.1 Nitrososphaerales archaeon | reverse complement strand
TATGAGCAAGTTTTCGATGTACAAATTAACTCGATTATAACAGCACCCACCCAATGCCTTTATACGTTCTTGATTGATTCCAAAGAGACTTAAAAGTTCAATCGCCGAAGGAATCAGAGCATCACCACAGGCTTTATCTTTACCAGGCTGACCTCGTTCGAATACAGTAACATTAATCGATTCTTTCGCCAGAGTATATGCTGCAGCGCATCCTGCTGGGCCGCTACCGACTATGATTACTCTGGCGATACTCATTTAAACAGCTGGTTTTTTGTAGATATTTTATATCAACAAGAAATTGTTCTTATGGACATCGTGAGTTTCAATATTTACTAAGTATTGTAGGATAAAATTATTTATTCTCAACGAATCCCTACCAGTCAGGAGGGACACATTACTTATGGTACAGGGTACTTTTCAATCAAATTATTCTTATTTCCTTAATGGTTCCGATTGTTTCAAAATCTTTGCGAAAATCCTTAAAATTCTTCAAACATTCGGTACATCCTTCCTTATAACGTAGCGGCAGTCCACTTTTAAACTTAATAATTTTTTCTAAATCAACAGAGAAGATGTCACCGAATGATACCAATGATGGAGGGCAGATTGTCCATCCTCCATTTGGCAACACTCCAAGGTGATCCGTTCTTTTATTTCCACAACAGGAAAAACGTGTATTCAACTCTCGTAATTCTCGTTTGTTGGCGTTGAATTCGGACAACAAGACACTATGATCAGAGTAATCATTAACTATCACCTCGTATCTTTCTCTTCGAAGGCGATCGATTGTCTCCATAGGGTCAAAAAAGCGCAAATGGAACTTGTCCATTGCCGTAATAATAACAATACGTTTTTTAAAGTCCTGGGTAATATCCAGAAATCTGGTAATAAATCCTTCTTCTGCCAGAGGGCGGCAGTTTGTCGCGAGCATCAGAGAAAGGTCGCTCTCAAGCGCTATTTGTAGCATTGCAAAGAATTGCGGGTTCAGCAGAGGTTCGCCGCCAAAGAAATTCAGGGCAGGAATTCGATTCTCTAATGCAATGGCGACTGAACGTTTGAAGACATCCCAAGACATATGATCTCCATGTTCCGGAGAGCAACCGTACAAACAGTGAGTACAGGCTTGCGTGCAACGTAAGGACAAGAACAACGTTAGATAATCTATCTTGGACTCCTTGTCTCGTGATTAACTGCGTACTAGGTATTATCGTGCATTGGTTTTCGCGGCTTATGATTGACCACCTCACTAAAACATCGCCGAAGCCAAGGACTATATTCCTTAGGATTTCTGATTAGTTCTTGCCCGAGGTTCTCTACTGTTACCCAGGTCCAATCTGATACTTCGGTAGGATTAGGCTCTGGATTCCGATTTGAGTCTCCGAAGAAAACGTGGTCAAACTCATTTTCAATGAGACCGCCGCCAACTTCAGCTTGATATGAAAACGTGAAGACTTCGGTTAATGCTACTACAAGCCCCATCTCCTCACTAAGTCTACGTTGTGCGGAAGCAAGAGGAGACTCTCCCGGTAAAGGATGGGTACAACAAGTATTGGTCCATTTATTAGGAGAATGATATTTGCCGGCGGCGCGTCTTTGAAGTAAAAGCTCGTTTCTATCGTTAAAGATAAACACAGATATTGCCCTGTGTAACAATCCGTGGCTATGAGCTTCCATCTTTCCCATTGTAGAGAGATCGCCATCTTGATTAAATAGGTCAAGGCCGTGTTTATCAACCAAGACTACAGAATCTCTATTTTCCATCAATTCTCTTGATCACTCCTTAGAAGTTCTTCCAACTTTTTCAATAAAGCGATCGAACTAAAAGGTTTGGTGATATAATCATCCGCGCCTGCTTCTTGGGCTTTCAGCCGGTCAGATTCTTGCGTCATACTACTTAGCATTAATACCTTAATATGGGACAGGGTCGGATTTGATTTTAGTAACCTGCATACTTCATAGCCATTCAGGCTTGGTAATTGGATATCCAGCAGAATAATGTCGGGATTATCAACTCGAGCACGGTTAATAGCCTCCTGCCCGTCCTTTGCGTAAAGAATCTTATAAATTACAAGATCGCTAAATACTATATAAAGTAGTTTGACAATATCTTCTTCGTCTTCAACTATCAGTATCTTTTTAATCATGGTTGCCCCGATTGAGTGTAGCTTCTATCCCTGGTTACAATAGAAGCTAGGGTTGGGATTGCTACAAAGAATGTTGAGCCTTTATCAAGTTCGCTCTCCAGCCAGATCTTCCCTCCCATCGCCTCTGTCCATTCCTTAGCTATATAGAGACCTAGACCACTTCCCCTTATATCCTGAGTCTCAGGCCTCCGAATACGATGAAAGGTCGTGAAAAGTGATTGTTTGTCCGCAGGGCTTATACCTATGCCCTCATCAGCAACGCTTAAAATTATTTGATGCTTTTCCGGATCATTATGTACTGAGAGAGTAATACGCCCTCCTTTAGGACTGTACTTGACAGCATTACTCAGCAAATTCCCCACAACTTGACTAAGCTTATCCCGGTCTATTAATACAATGGGGAGGTCAGGTTCTGTGACAACAACAAATTCGTGCTTACCGGCATATTCCTTAGCTAAGGATAATGCTTCCTCAAGAACCTCTGATAGTCTCACTTTCTCAAGTGTTATGCCAACCTTGCCGGACTGAATCCGACTGACATTCAAGAGATCGTCCACTATGGCATTGAGCCTTTGGCCATTATCGAGGATTCTCTTTAGCCACTGCTTTTTAGTAGTATCGGGAGGGTTTCGATGAAGTAAAAGATCAGCGTAGCCTACAATAGAAGTCAGCGGTGTACGTAGTTCGTGGGAAGCAACTGAGACGAAGGTATCCCGGATGCTAACGTCATGGATTAGCATTGCGCTATGTAATTCTAAAGCGGCTGCAAACGCTATCTCCTGTAATAAAAACACGTCGTCGGACGAGAAATCCTGCCTTGAAGCCTTTTGAGATACACAAAGAAAAGCAATTTCTTCTTTCACTACCACAAGAGGAATTAAGTAGGCAAGGTCTGAATTAACTGTCGATGCTGTATTTGGAAACTCTATTAGGTGGTTATGTTGAGATATCAAGGTTAAGAGATCATTCTTTTTATCTATTTCGATAAATGTGCCTTGGGCTGCGGTTACTTGAAAAGAGTTAGACTGTCTCTTGACGAATAAACAGCCACCAGCCAAATTCAGCGTATTCACCGTAGTGCCAACCACTAGGCGCGATACTTCGGTTATGTCTTTAGCCGAATTTAGAGAAATGCCTAGACTTTGAATTATCTTTCGATAATCGTATCTGTCTCTATAAAAGAACCTATCTAGTAGGAACTCAATACCTTTTTTTATTGGGCCTAAGAGAATTATGGCAATGCCGCTAAGTATAACAGCTATAAAAATATCTCCTGGAACCCCCAGTGATTCACGGAAAGTTAAAACGGAGAATATAGCCGTTGATAAAATAGCAGCCATCACCAATGTGATCAGTCCATAGATTATGCCTCGCCTGATAATGACATCGATATCCATTAGCTTTGTAGTTACTACGGCGTATCCCATAGACAACGGTACGAACGAGATGAACAGAACATTGAATCCGGATGGTATGACGCTTTCTATTGTCGCCGGGAGAATACTGAGGCTGAGGAAAGGAACTACAGCTCCTAGACAACCAATTGACACAATCTTCATTTGCTGTCGTGTCCTAGGAGAAAC
>DATBXD010000113.1:0-2354 GCA_036514475.1 Nitrososphaerales archaeon | reverse complement strand
CTGAGGGTTTCCAGCTAGCACTTTAAGCAGGTCTCTGTTGCTCACCATGCCGACTAGCATCTCATTATCAATCACCGGCAGGTGTCGAATATTGCGAATCGTCATTAACTGTGCCGCTTCTTTGAGTTCTTGATTTGATCTAATTGTTATCAAAGGTGTTGACATATGTTTTTTAACTTTCTCAGAGTATCGCGCTCCTCTTCCAAAGACCTTTAGCAAAATATCTTTCTCCGTGAAGATTCCCTTCGGCTTTCCTTTCTCTGTGATTATGACGCTGCCAATGTTTCTATCCATCATTATTTGAAAGGTCTTTGAGAGAGATAATTCTTGATCAACTGTGACAACATCTCTAACCATGAATTCTCTAACTACTGTCAAATCACAATCTCACCTAAAATAATTGAAAACCATTCATATTATTTAAGCCTTGGTATGCGCCCGGGTTAGTGCTATTATCGTCGTGGTGTTTCTCTTCGATGATATTACGTGGATGTATTATACGTTGGCTTTTGTCGACAAACTAACTCTTATGTTGCTACAGGCAAGTTCTTCAAGATCTATTTCTTTACGGTGAGTAATCTCATTTGATTTTATATTTTGAGTTGAGCCTTTTCCCGTTCAATTGATAAGTATCCAGTGGAAGGGAGTTGATATGATTGACGTACTCGTATTATGGGATTATGTTGCTTCTCTTAAGAGTAGGTACTTTGATTCGCTAGCGAAACTGTCTTGGGAAGAATTGGTTCTGGACCGGAATGCAAGTTTTAACTCCATTAGGAATGTGTTTTTGCACATAGTTAATGTGGAGGACTCATACATCAACTACATCATTGCCAAGAAAGGTGGTAAGTATGTGCCATATGATTTTGAGAAGTTTCCTGACATAGATTCCGTTAGAAGACAGATGAATCAAGTTGAGGCTAAGACGAAAAAATGTCTATCATCTCTAAGCCCCGAAGACCTAGCAGGAGAATTTGCGTGGATAAAATCTGATGGCACCTCAATGAAGGGCAGAGGCGAAGACTTAATCACCCATCTGGCTCTTGAACAAATTCATCATTTTGGGGAGTTGATTTGTCTCTTCTGGCAGCTGAATATCGAGCCGCCTCATATGGGCTGGTTCTTATATCTCCATAAAGCTCACGGCAAAGAATTACAGGGTAGAGAGTAACCAAAATTTATACTAAAAAGAGAAAACATCAACAGAGACAATGGAACTGGCGAGATGCGGTTGTGCAATAGGAGCAACGGTTATCACGGCAGTCTTTACCCTAGTTCTTCCCGAAAGGAATCAATTATTGTAAAATCCTAATTTAAGACCAAAAGAGGAGGTAATCCCTCCGGGCCTGTTCAAAAGCCCAATAATTTGGGTTGTAGTCATTCAAGCAAATAATTTAAAGGTTAAATGGCGCATGTTGTTTAAGGTTTATTGCAATATCGGCTTCGTTTAACATGTCTGTTTTGTGTTGTACTTTCTAAATAGAGTAGGACATTTTGAACAAAAGAGATTAATCAAACAAAGTGATGCAAAGGTTAAACCTTAAATAATATTGTTGGATTCATATGTTTCTGTAGAACTCTTTTGACTTCGATCAAGAAGATAATGACAAGGAAAGTTATTACAGTTGACCAGAATTTGCCTTTCTTTGAGACTTTTAAGATTATGATAGATAATAAGATTGGCAGCGTTATCATCACTGAGAAAGGTAAGCCAAAGGGAATCTTCACCCCTAAGGGAATCTTCACTGAGAAGGATATTCTATTTAGGTTCTTCTCAAAAGGTGCAGAATATTCAGAGAGTATTAAGAACTACATGTCAACTCCTATGTTCACTATAAGGTCAGATCAGAGTATGAAGGAGGCTGCTCAATTAATGATTAAGCGTAAAATTCGTCATTTGCCGGTTATGGAGGATGGTAAGCTTATCGGGATAATCAGCATCCAAGACATTCTTAGAGAGATCGCGGGTATCCCGCGAGACAACTAAGATAATAAGCCGAGTGGCATACAAGCTAAGATACTTTGACCTGAATGTATTGCCTTACCTATCAATTTGATTCTATTATGGACCCATTAACTTCTTTGTTAACAATACCCTGACCTACTTTATCCGCTTTTCTGTTTGGGGGTGTCCGGTCGGAGGATAATCTTAGGGTAGGCTAATTCTGACCAATGAGCTTGTTTGCGACAATGCTACTTGCTCTTAGCAAATTCTGCGGCAGCAATGAACTCTATATAAACCGCAGGAGTATTTCCAATGACTTTGGCGTCATGACCTGGGGGAACATTAAAGCTATCACCAGCATTGAATATATCCTTTGAACCATCGTTTAAGGTAACTTCCATAGATCCCG
>DATBXD010000112.1:0-2049 GCA_036514475.1 Nitrososphaerales archaeon | reverse complement strand
AGCTTCAGTACAACTGGAGTTAGCACGATTTTAACAATTGCAATACTCATTGGGGTTGCTCACCTGATGATAGGATTCATTATCGATGTATACAAAGGAATAATGGAAAAAGAATATGTCGAAGTTCTCATATCTAAATTACCCACATTAATTATGTATATAGCCGGAATTATCTTTACTCTCGCGTTCATAGGGGTTGGCTACAGGCTTGCAGGATTGCTTTCAGAGCAAAAACCTACACCTCTAATTGGAATACCGATATCTCTATCATTAACAATATCAGTGCCACTAATGCTTATTACAAGCCTCATAATCATGTTTGGAAAACCAGTTGCAATAATAATGAAAAAAGAGCCAAAAGAAAGCTTAGCTATGGCAACGGTTATGGGATTAGTAGAGGTTTTAATACGGATAGTTGAGTTTCTAGCTAATACAGTTAGCTATAGTCGACTTGGAGTCCTTCTTCTTGTTCACGCATCATTGTTACTAGTTCTGAATAGGGCAATATCATTGCCACTTTTCATATCGATTCCAATGTTAATAGTCTTCAACGTTTTGATAATCGCTCTTGAAGGGTTAATAGTCTACATTCAGGATCTTAGGCTTCATTTGTACGAATGGTTCACAAAGTTTTATGAGGGAACAGGTATAAGTTTCAAAAAAATAAAACCAACAACTACTTATATAGATATTGAGTGGGAAACAACTGATTAGCACTATTTCAAGATGATTAATTTAGACATAATATCTTTTTGAGCCAAATGTTGTTCAATACCAAAGGCGATCGCTGATAGATTCTTTATTTCTAATTCAGTTAGCTTGATAGAGCCTAACGCCAAAGCTGTTCTATTCGTGTCCCAAAGGAATGGTACAATAGCTTTCTTAGTGCTTAGAATTCTAAATGAATCTTCCAAACTAGCTATAGCATCTTCAAATACATCATTATCTGGAACTATCTTTCGGTATGCGGTTGTTTGAAGAATTCTTAGTGAGTCAATTAGTGTTTCGCTTTCTATCATTGCATCTAAGCTTGACTTTGATAATTTGAAAGGTTCGATAAGTAAGCCTCTTATATTTGCAGGCTCAAGTTCCCAGAGTCTTCCTCTGAGGACGGCCAACGCGTTATATGAATCTATATCCACAGTGACTATATCCCGAATATACGAATCACGTTTATGATCAGAATCAAACGCGTTTAACACTTTCTTGTAGAATGCTTTATCAATATACGTGTCAAACACCTGGGTCTTCCCAGTATCTTCATAGATTTGCAATGCTGATTCAACATCGTCAGCAAATTCGCTACTACCAAGAGCCTTAACCGTTTGTTCTAAACTCTCCGCTGAAAGAACTCTAACAATCAGATCACGCCTGCCGACAGACTCTTCAAAAAAAATGTGGAGATGCTTCAATATTTCGTCTTCTTTTTTTTGCTGAGCCTTTCCCTTAAGTATGACCTTTAAATTCAAACCGATATATTTCAAATAATAAGCATCCAAGAGACTGGTTTTTGGAGCTACTTTCACAATTTTAGAATAGACGTCTGTAAGACGCCCAAGAAAAGCATTTTCTAACTTATTAGCAGTAAAAGAAGGTTGAATCCTTGAAACCGTGTCTGCATAATTCGTACCCCTAAGTTTAATGACTAGATCATCTAAATTCTTTGATTCAGCTAGCCCTTCAAGAATTTGAAATGAAAGTAAATTGCCCTTTATGACATATGACTTTACCATGCTAAAGGTGTCGTCAGCAAAGCGGTTTTGAGACCGCAGTCTAATCACCCATTACCTTCTTACAGACTAAGTTTACTGCTTCATCGAATCGTTCTTCTATTTTCTTTTTAGTAAAATCCTTGGTAGCATCTTCACTTTTTACCATTATATTACTTGCTTCGATTTCAGCATGCGATTTAGTTTTTTCGAGAAAGATTCGTGTTTCTTCGTCAGACTCGATCAATATTTTTATTTGTATTATTTCAACTTGTTCCGAAGCTATTTCACGCATCTGATGTTTCCTCTGTTCTACACTTGCTTTGATATCCTCTAAGTT
>DATBXD010000111.1:0-3167 GCA_036514475.1 Nitrososphaerales archaeon | reverse complement strand
AGGATGAACCAATTTCATGATGACAGACTCTAGAAGAGACGTAAAATCCTTATATGTCCCAACCACTGCTTTGCTTAGTTATGTCTGTGCAAGTGCCTCTTCCGATTTTGATAACCAAAGAAAACAAGTGGTTCGTTGCTTTATGCCCTTTATTGGATATTGCGACTCAGGGGAAGACAGAGAAGGAAGTTAAAGAAAACATGACGGATATCATAAGCGAGTATCTTAACGATCCAGATACGAGGAAACCATCGTTAGATGATTTAATGTCTATATCACTTACGAATATTCCTGTAAAAGTGCCTGAGGGTGTGCTTTATCGCAAATCTTCGATCATTATCGCAGAGAAAGGTAATTAAGATCTTACTTTCAAACGGCTTTGAGGAAGTAAGGTCTGGTAAGCATATCACATTCAAGAAGAAGGTAGGTGATAGTATCTTAACAACATGGGTGCCGCATCATAGAGAAGTAACCGTGTTTGTTATACAGTACATCATCAAACAGTCTGAGAAAGAACGTTCTGAATTTGAGTGAAACCCGAAAGAATCAGTGAAGGCGAAACCTGTTTATGTGGATCCAACGAGAACCTATCTCAATACCATTATTTTAGCCCTTTGAATATCAGCATCTTGTAAAGAATCTTTCTTAGACAGTAAGACAATCAAGTCAAGTTACGGGACTAAGCCACCTTACGGCCAAGGAGAATAACCGAATTATGTCTCACACTCGCGCGAGTTGATAAGGTAGTTCGACTTCGCTGCCTGCTATTCAGTAAATTTTATTTATGAAGTGAAACTATTACTCTCTTCTTCTTTTATGCAAGGTTAAAATATAGAGGTCTTCCAAGTCTTTATGTTGACAGAGGTTGAAGCAGGCGAAGACCAATACTAAGGGTTACAGGTTCACGGTTGTTTTGAGGGAGGAAGATGTTGGAGGATACTCGGTGAGATGCGTTGAGCTTCCCGGAGCGATCAGCCAGGGCGAAACTAGAGAAGAGTCTCTTAAGAACATTAAAGAAGCCATTGAAGCTTACATTGAAGCTTTCCCAGACGAACTCAAGAATCTAGAGGATCTAAAAAAGGTCACTGGCAGGAAAGAAGTGATCGAGATAGCTGTCTAGCCGAAGACTCCCCAGCGTCTCATGGAGAGAGGTTCTGAAGGCTCTTAGCAAGAAAGGCTTTAAGGTGATTCATCAAAAAGGCAGCCACATTGTCCTAGTAAACCTCGACGGTAAGAGGCGAACGGTGGTTCCACGGTATAAGGAGATCAAGCCCGGAACCCTTCTTAGCATCCTTGACCAAGCTGGGTTAACGAAGGAGGACTTTATCAATATCTTGAAGTAAATCAGCTGAAAAACAACGAACCATTAGTATTATTCACATGAACTCCCAATCGTACCTCTTTCTTTGCCTCTCCTGATATACTGTGGTGAGTGCCGCTGAAAATGAGGATCGGGTCAATGAATATTACTCGCAGAATTAATTGGTCGCGTAGCACAGGTCTGGAAGAGGGTGTTGCTGCTCTTGGGTGGATGATGGGTGATCATCTGGTGAACAGTCTGGACTTGTGAATCGATCTTGATTGAGTTTCATCACCCTTGGATTATGAGTGTTGTTTAGGCTGGCCTGGTGTTGTCTTTTGCAGTTATGGCTAATGTTGTAATTGTTGTTTGAGGACTCTTTCTAGGTTTGTTTGGGAGGTGAAGCTTAGTTTGCTTCTAGCTTTTAAAGGTTTCTGATGGCTTCGCTGATGCTCTATACTTGGATTATTCTAAGCTGCCTTATTCTGTCGAAGTCTGTGTCGTTAGTGATGAGGATAGCATCAGTTTGAAGAGAAGTTGCTGCATGCATCACATCAGCGCTCTCCTTTGCAGGCAAGTATGGCTTGCAGCGCATCAACGCCTCCTCTAACACATTTACAATCTTCACCTTTCCCATAAGTTCTCTGAGAATAAGTCTGCTGGTCTCAGAGTTAAGTTCCTCCGCCAAGCGCTTGTACTCGTCTACAAGTCTTGAATTGCCAATTAATTCCAGTTCCTCATTGACTATGAGTTTGATTAGCAGTTTTAGCGTCTTCGTATCTTTGTGCGGTCTTTGGATAGGGTTTAAGAAGGGGTTTATCGCTGCTACGAAGACGTTGGTATCAATTACGAAGCGCCTTATGCGCCTTTCTGTCTCGCTTATTCGATTCCTCTTCAACTCTTCTAGCTATTACTTCTAAATCTACCTTCTTAAGCTCCTGCCTCAGCTTTCCAGCTAGGTCTTCAATATCTAGCTTCTTTAGGACAACGATTCCTCTGTCGGCCTCCACAATGAGAAGTGCGCTGTCATCCTTCAAGCCCATCCTCGCCCTGATTTCCTTGGGAATCACAACTCTACCCGCCTTATCTATCTTCGTCACTGCTTCTACCATTCTACCATTTATACGATTATGGTAACACTTAAGCATTTACCCGATCAATTACGTTCAAATATCGGGGCCTTATGCGAGACTATCTTAACAAACAACTATGAACTACTCAACTGCGAACAGTGTGGATGGTAGTTAACCATTAGATTGCGGCTAATCCGCGTCCAGTTAAACCTGAGTCGAAGTGAACTAAATATTTTTAATCCTAGTCCTTTATCCATAAATGATTGATATGGCCGAGTAGAAGATATATCTCCCGGAAGGTCTGAAGAATGAGTTCAAAAGATGGTCGATGAAAGCATTCGGATACGGGCGAGGATCAATTAGCAAAGCGGCTGAGGAAGCTATACAGAGATGGATATCAGAAAAAGAAAAAATCACTCATGAGTTTCCTCCTCCGAAAGACACTGTTAAAACGTTAAGACGCATGCTGAAACATGTCAAGAAATCATCTGTAGAACTGCAGCACGAAACAAGGAAGATTAGGGCTGCAAAGGTCAGAGCATAATTCCTTTTAGATGCGACATCTTCATTTAGATACTACTGGTCTAAACTAGATCCCTTAATCATTTACGGGTAGGTTAAATTTGAGAAGGTGTCTGTGCTGATGAGGATATAGAGCCGTTTCACCGTAAGACTTAATTCTTGGTAAGACTTGCCATTGGTAGGATACTAGAAATGTCTTACTCCAAGGTTACGAAGAAAGGTCAGGTAACAATTCCATCAACGCTGAGAAAGAGGTATCGGATGGAGGGAGG
>DATBXD010000110.1:0-10326 GCA_036514475.1 Nitrososphaerales archaeon | reverse complement strand
ATAGCTGTTGAGCCCAAACACCCTCGCGATCTTCCTAAGCTTGTCGAAGCGTTAAGGCGTATGAGCATTGAGGATCCAAACCTAGTAGTCAAGATTAATGATGAGAGTGGCGAAATGTTGGTATCTGGTATGGGTGTTCTTCACATCGAGATTGCAACTACTCTTCTACAACAAGCCGGTCTTGATATTATTACCACCCCACCGTTAATAAGTTACCGCGAGACAATCCAAGCTAAGGCAGGACCTATAATGTCAAAGTCACCTAATAGGCACAACAAGATATTCATTCGAGTAGAACCTCTCACACCTGAAGTGGTAGATCTCATCCGTACAGGTAAGATTAACGAGAATCTGGATAAGAAGGAAATCGCCAAGATACTAAGGGAAAAAGGCTGGGAAACTGATGAAGCACGTAGCGTAGTGGCCGTTGATGAGAGGGGCAACTTAATGATTGACGACACAAAAGGAGTTCAGTTTATTCAAGAGTCCCTAGTCTCGATGAAAGCAGGATTTACTGACGTAATGACAAATGGACCTTTAGCGTACGAGTTCTGTCGAGGTTTTAAAATCATTCTGCACCACTTTGTTCCTCATGAGGACCCTGCACATAGAACTTACGCCCAGCTTATGCCCGCAACAAGAAGAGCCATTCTAGGCGCAGCATTATTGGCAAAGCCAGTTCTCCTAGAACCTATCTTAGGGTCTGAGATAAAGTGCCCCTCCGAATTGATAGGAGCTGTAGCAGGTGTTATTGCGTCTAAGAGAGGTAAGATGTTAAATGTTGAGCAAAAAGGGGTGCTTGCCATAATAGATGGAGAAATGCCAGCATCCGAAACATTTGACTTATCTGAAGTCATGAGAGGAGCCACAGCAGGCAAAGCCATGTGGAGCACGTTCTTCAAATCATGGTCTCCAGTGCCTCAATCTGTGATGGCAAGTGTAATCTCTGAGATAAGAAAGAGAAAAGGATTGAATCCTGATCCACCAAAACCTGAAGAATTCATAGACAATGATTAGATAATGTGATTGCTAGACCAAAGCATCAAATAGGCATGTAATTTGAATCATTGATAGTTATCTGAAGCATACTGATAAGATGACAATATCTTAATAATTTCTTGGGGAATCCCAATAGCTTACCCCTAGATGAACATAAGTTGAATAATTATTAACAAACGGGCTTTGTTTAATAAGTGCCTTTTGTTTAAAAAGTCGGTATTCTGTTTAAAAAGTCCCACCCAAAACAGACTTATTAAACAAAGCCTAACAAACGATAAAACATATTAAGGTATGTAGTCGCAGGGGAACTATTGGCAAGAACCTCGTCGTCGGCTAGACGACTTCTAAATCCTTCTCGTTCAGCCGCTATGCAAATAGTTCTCTTCTTACTAGCTGCTACTGTCACCGGATTGGTTTTCCTTAACTACCCAGACCCATCTGCCGCGCTCAGGCCGCCAGTCCAACACCGCCTAATCATCAACGCAAAATTACTTTCAGGTGGAGGGACTAGTAATATCACGCAGTTCGTAGCTGAAGGTTTTGAAGTTAACCTAGATGAAGTAATGGGTGGACGCTACAGCCGCGCGATAACTGTAAAGACTAACTCTTCGGGCATGGCTGAAGTATTAGTGAATTCAGGTTACTATAGAATCTCCTTCGCAGATTGGTGGAATGGATTCGCACTCATCAATAAGCCGATTCAGATGAATCTCACAAAGTATGACATCAATGCTTCACCGTCAAATGTAGCGTTATATTCGCTTTCCAAGAGCTGGACTCTCTCTCAAGGGGATTTGATAGAAGTTTCATACAGTAACCCGTTAACCAGCCCAATACGACTTCATGAAGTAATGATAGGTAATACTGTAATCGCGAAACCTGGTAAAGATATTGTTCCTGGATTGAATTGGAATGCAAGTTACACCGTTCCGGCAGGAGTAACAAAGACCTGGCCAGAGGTTCGCTCAGCCACAGACATACTGTTGAGAATGTCTTACACAGAGGTGAAGATAAAGTAGCAGATTTAATCACTGTTTTAGCTTATCTTCTAAAACCCAATGGAGTCGCTTTAGTCTCGATACTATTGATTGTTATTATTGCTCAGATTATTCTGCTTAATCGAAATCATCTATTTAGGATTATAAAAGGTAATGAAGGTAAAACAATGTCAAAGTATGATAGAAAAGTTAAGACAGCGTTGAAAAGTATTTACAGAATCTCAATATCACGAGGATTTAATTTTAAAACATCAACAACTATTAGGGAAGTAACAAGTTTCCTGCAAGTGCAGTTCCCAGATCAAAGCACGACGCTTGCCAAGCTAACCAGGTCGCTAGAGAGCCACATCTATGGGAATAAATATATAGAAAGCGATGATAATAAATATTACACGGGTTGGACCTCATTTAGTAAGAAGGAAATGGGACGCTAGAGGTATTATTAAAATGAAATTAGAAAAAGTTGAGAAAATAAGCGATATTCAACACATCGCTTCAGAAATAGAAGGTGAAATTCGGCGTTACGTGGTTGGATACGAGAATATCACACGTAATCTAATTATTTCACTCCTTTCAGGAGGACATGTTCTTCTTGAGGGTGTCCCGGGAATAGCAAAAACTTACCTTGCAAAAGCATTTTCAGGGTCGCTAAGCATGTCAATGAAACGAATACAGGCCACCCCCGATCTTATGCCCGCAGACATTGTTGGAACACGAATATATAATCCCAAAGCTCTTGAGTTTGAGTTTAAACAGGGACCTATTTTTTCTAATCTAATAGTTGTGGACGAGATAAGTAGAGCTCCACCGAAAACTCAATCAGCCCTCCTTGAAGCGATGCAGGAGAAACAAGTCACTGTGGATGGCTCTACAATGGAGTTAAAAGCACCGTTCATAGTGGTTGCCACAAAGAACCCAATTGAGTTTGAAGGAACATTCCCTCTGCCAGAAGCACAGCTGGACAGATTTCTAATGAGGCTCATAATGAGCTATCAAGGACAAAAAGAGGAAGTCGAGATGCTTCGTAGGAAGAACCTCAAAGGTGAAGAAATTGAAATAAATGCAGTTGTGAAAACCTCTGCAATCCTTTCTGGCCAGAAACTTCTTCACACGAGTATAAAAGCTAGCGATAATATGCTTGAATACATAGCTGAGATAGTGCGTAAAACGAGAGATAGCGATAAGGTTATGCTTGGAGCCAGCCCAAGAGCTTCTGTAGCCCTTTTGTATGCGTCGAAAGGGTTTGCGGCAATAAGTGAAGGAAGAAACTATGTTGTGCCAGATGATGTGAAAGCAGTAGCCTTTGATGTGCTTAATCACCGTCTCATTCTTCGACCTGATGTAATGATGGAGTCAAATAAATCTAGGGAGAGCTGGGGTTATGGACTTCTGCATGACATAATAAAAGAATCTATAGAACAAGTTTCGGTAAGAGTGTAAGGATGAAGAAGTCAGTCCAACTCACGACTAGTCTTCTTCTATTGTTGGCGATGGCAAGCTTCACCCTTATTCCAGAGATCACGCTGGCAGTACTTGCCGTTTTCTTGGCCGTAGGGTTAAACCTCATAATATTCAGAATAATAAATCCTCACAAGGGATTCAAAGTTATTCGACAATTAGATAAACGCCAAATAACTGTTGGCGAAAATGTTGGAGTTGCGATGAACCTTACGTTCAAAGGGTCATTCCCAATCATGAGTGAATTGACGTTTGGATGTAAAACTCTCGGTCTTGATTTCAATACAGGTCCATTAGTTTTAAAATCTTCAGAAACGAGCACGTATAATTATTCATTCGTGGCAAAAAGAAGAGGCGCACACATAATATCCCCAGTTGAACTTGATATTAAAGACTGGTTACTCCTAACTGAACGCAAGCTGACAGTAACTGATCAAGAAGAAATACTGATCCTTCCACATATATACCCATTGCGTTCAGACGTTATAGCAGCCATTGGATCTAGAATTCAAGGACTATCGGCGTCAAGTGGAATAGGTAGAAGCAGCGAAATATGGGGCCTGAAAGAGTACCATCCTGGAGACGACTACAGATTAATAGCTTGGAAAACCATGGCAAAAGCGCATGACAACATTCCGATGACGAAAGTCACTGTAGGAGAGGTTGGGCCTTCAATAACCGTTCTAGTGGATATAGGAGAAGACATGAAAGAACCTAACGGGGAATACTCAAACCTAGATGTTGCTGCGGACCTAGCGGCCTCTCTATGTTTCAACTTAATTAAAGGACAGGTTAAGACAGGACTAATCTTCTACGACAACAAATTTTCAAAAGTGCTTAAACCTGAAAGAAGTTCCAAACAACTTGACTTGATCCTACACCACCTTGCATATGTACAGCCATCTGTCGGAAAGTTTAGAATTGCTACATTAGCAAAGGAGTTTTTTCCGACTGACTTCGGTTCAACATTCATCTTAATAGTTGGACGGTTAGGCGATGTCCTGCCCAGCACTTTTGTAAATGACCTTTCAAAGATGAAGATACATCACCAAATAATACTAATACTAATTCACACAGAAGAATCCAGACACATCGCTGAGAACATCCAGACTGCTGCCAATAGCGCCGGAGTCCGTACCCTTCTCTCTACATCAACAAGTGTAAGAGAAACCTTGAGTAGCCTTGAGAGGATTGCGTATGAAGATATTTGGTGAACTCAGTAGATACTTAGCTGTCATAGCAAGCCTACCTATCCTACTCATAGTTGATAACCGAATAGTAGCTACAAGCCTATTGAAGACCATAATGACAATATCATTTGTAATTTGGTTTGTAATCATGGTTACTTACATAGTAATAAGACGAAATGGGTATCTCTTGAGAATTAAGAGTATTCCACTACAAGTTGTTGTAGAGACTAGCTTGGTTACAGCACCCCTAGCATATCCATTATACATGGTCTTCACAGAAAACGGTTCTTATGAGTATGAAGGGATATTTCTAGCTTACCTTACATTCGGAATAATCCTGATGATTTATCAACTGGGTAGAAGAGGAGGAGTTGGAAGTGTAGGAAAGATATGTTCTTTTCTCCTAGCATATATATTCTCTTTAATGGTTTATGCGGGATCTCTTGCAAGCACACAGATAAGTACCCCTTTTCACCTCATAGTTGCATTTCACCAGCTCTTCCGAGTTGGTGCTGTCATCGGATACCCTACGTATCTAGTCATACCACCAATGGAAGCATTTGTTAAGATTTCCATGGCCCTAGCAACACCAGCGATAATATTCCTTGCTTTATCAGCAGAGATAGATAAGGCTGAAGCAAAAGGGCGGGCTGGTAAAAGTGGAATAAAACTATCTTCGTCTCTTCGATTCGCAATCACATTACTTACTTTCGCCGGGGCAGCTGCGCTTTCTATAGCTTTGTTACTATCACTTTGGTTAGGTGAATCAAGGATTAATTCTGTAACTTTGGTGCCTCCTCTTAGTATGGCAATTATCCTTATGGCTGTAGTATTCATATTTGAAGGGAGAAAAGATGCAAGTATCCGTTAGAATCATCCTCATACTTCTGTTATTCAGCTTAGTAATAGCACCTGCATTCCAAGGTCTTGCCCAGCAAGCGGATAAGTCCAAAGGACAGCCGGAGCTAGGGTTGATAGGATTCAAGAAGGGGAAAGAGTCAATTCCGATTAATGGCACTTCGATACCGTTAAACACAAAAGAAGCCATCTGGATTCTAGCCTTGGACGACGTAACCGTTGAATTATCCCCCGAAAACCAGAATCCGATATTTAGAGAAATAATACTTGCAAAAGGAGAAGCATTAATCAAACCTCCAAGTGTACCATGTTGTGGTATCACGGCTGTTTACTATCTAACCGTAACCGCCTATGGCACACCCGAGAAGAACACTGAAAGATTTGAGAAAGTACGTCTTACATACATAAGCGGTGAAGAGCCACGAACAATATCTCCAAAATTAGATACAGGGATTAATTCATTTCGAGTAATGCTAGAGGGCCCACCTTTGAGTTCATTCACCAGATTGGCTCTACTGAAATCTGGATCCGAGGAAAGCAACTTTACAGGAACTTTCGGAACGATCAAGTACCAGAGTGTTGTAAAACCTCAGTCAACGATGAGAATAAAGTATGATCCCTCTCAGACAATAAATGACACAGGATCTTCTGTCCACTTCACTCTGATAAGCACAAGAACATTCATCAGTGTAGGCAAAGAGAATATTGTTCAATTTCATAAAGATGGAGTAGTTGCAGCAGCGACTATAAACCTTAACAAAACTCGTAACCAACAGATAATAGTGAACCTGACTACATCAATTATCGGTGAACCTGGGGAGGAGGGAGATACACCTTTACAATACGGACTTCACTTCCTATACATTAATGTTGATGGCGAAGAGCTGGTAAAAAGAGATGACACGACAAAAGCGTCTTCCAGAGAAGTAGCCGCAGAAGATCCGTATAGTAATGTGGATACGAGACAGGACATGTTCATTCCGATATATGTCCTCGATGACGACAATTACGCTTTGATAGATTACAGTTTAACTTCGGAGGATGCGCTCAATATAGATATTTTGAAAGGTTTCCCCACAAATGTGTTAGTGGTAGCCATTCCAACAAAACAAGGAGTAACTTTGAGCGTAGATCAAGCTAAACTTGCATTACCGGTAGCGAAAATCACACTCAAAGACGGATCAACACCTGTAGATAACTATGCAGTGAGTCTAAACCCGAATTATCCAACTGTTCAAGTTCAAGGAGTAACTCAAGTGATTGCTGACGGTTCTGGCAAAACTGCGGAAATAACCAGTGTAAAAGTAAGTAACTTTACATTGACTAATTTTGTTGTGGAAGGTAGACCCTCAAAAACTATATCTTTCCCAGATGAGGTTAATTTAACGACGACCCTAAACAAGGTAACAATATCTACAGAGAACGATATTGGCGGAAATATACTTAGCAGCCAAGTGAAGATTGAGAAAGAAGGGGAACAGTTCACTTTCTCAGGTGAACAGCCAAAAACTATCAATCTACCTGAGGGAACATACAAAATGAGTGTAACTACAGGAGGGGTTCAAGTGTTAGAGAAAACTTTAAAGATAGATTCCGCTCAAAAAATAATACTAACAGCTAGTACAATCGAGTTGAGAGACATTCTTATCCCTATCATACTATTATTTGAAGGAGGAATCATAATTTTCTTAACCGTGAAGATCCGCACAAGTTCTAAGAACAAAGATGAACCGTGGGGATAAAATAAATTCAATAATAATATGTGACTTATTAATTTGAATAACATCAATATCGAAGATTCTACTTAAACTCTCTTTGAAACACTTTTCCTCTTCAATTCATTTAGGGAGTGAGCAATACTTGGAAGAAATACACCTATGTCTGAAACTAAGCCTATCGCTTGTCCAGTTCCTCTATCAAGAAGTTTAGTTACTGAAGAGGGATTAATATCAACTGCGATTACTTTCACGCTTGAAGGAAGCATGTTTCCAACAGCTATTGAGTGAAGAGTGGTTGCTAACATGAGGACAACATCAACGCCGTTTAGAGCCTCTTTATATCGCGTTTGAGCTTCTACAGTGTCGGTTACTACGTCTGGAATAGGGCCGTCGTCACGAATACTCCCAGCCAGTATGAATTTAACCGAATTTCGGATGCATTCAAAGAAAATTCCTTTCCTTAAAACGCCATTCACCACTGCTTGCTTTAGTGAACCGACTTTGAATATCTCGTTTATTGCAGCCATGTGGTTTCTATGCCCCATGAAGGCAGTTGTTCCATCATCGATGTTCACACCTAGCGATGTTCCGAACAAAGCGTACTCCACATCATGAACCGCTAACGCATTACCTGCAAGTAAAACATCGACGTATCCTTCTTTAATTATCTTTGCTAGAGCGGAGACAGCTCCAGTATGCACTACTGCTGGACCGGCAACAACAGCTACTTTTCCACTATTTCTTTTCGTTTTGAAGATATCTTCAGCAATTCTTTTTGACATTGCTTGAGTCGGCTTCTCAATGGAGCTTTGACTGTTCATGAATTGAAATACGCCTAAGCCTTGTCTAGGACGTTCTGGCGGAACGACTTTAACTCCTGTTTCTCCGACAACAATTAAATCACCTTTCTTAATGGATTTTATCATTTTGCAAATTGCAATACCCTTACTTGGGTAAACAGCTATTATCTTATCCATCATTTGGTTTTCAACTTTGACCCACTTTCCATCCAAGTAAATGTAAGTAGGGTTGTTTGTGGTGCTGTAGAAGTTATCTGGGATAACCTTGTCATTTGGCGAAGGTTGAAATCTAACAGCCTCTAATTCTACAGGTATTGCTCCATCGCGATAAATCTCTTGAAGCATCTTATCTAGATGATTCTTACTTCTTCCTTTCACAAGCAGACGTACGTAGCTGTGATCTTTTTTCATTTTACCTATTTTGAACTCTTCAACTTCGAATTCGCCTTTTTGATCCATTATCTTATCGAATATTCGAGTTAGAATCATTGAATCAATTAGATGCCCTTTTACTTCGATTCTTTTTTCAAAGTTTTCGAGTGCGTTTTTATCTCTGATCATTTCTATCCCCTCGATTATGAGAGTTAACAAGCAGCCAGTATATGTATCCTTCAGACAAAGCTATTTCGCTTGCCTCAGTTATGTTTCTGGAGACAGAGGTAGCGGCCCAAGAGTATCCGTTGTTTCTAAATTCTATGAAAACCCTTACTGAAGATGAGGTTCCACTAAAACCCTCTACAACGGTGACCTTATAATTTACTAGACTGACTTGCTCAAGCTCAGGGAATCTTCTGAGGAGCGCTTTTCTCAACGCTAAATCGAGAGAGTGCACAGGACCCACTCCTTCCCCAACTTCTTCGTATTCCGTGCCTTTCACGTCTACGGTGATTTTAGCTCTTACAGTTGTTTCAGTTTCTTTTGATGTGAAAACTTCCCATCTTTTCACTTTGAAAAGTTCAATATTCTTCCCCATTTCTTTCATCATGATTAGAAACATAGTAGCATCTGCGTTCTCAAGATGGTACCCTTCTGATTCCAAAGCCTTAATTCTAATCAGAATGTTCTCAATCACTTCATTGTTATCAAATTGCAATCCATACTCTGACGCAATCTTAATTATCCCAGCTTTTCCGGCCAGTTCAGAAATTAAAAGTCTACGTTTATTCCCAATCAGTTCTGGATTTATATGCTCATAAGCTCCTGAGTTCTTAGTTATCGCATCTACGTGCATCCCAGCTTTATGTGCGAATGCACCTATACCTACGTAGGGCTGCAGGATATTTGGGGGTATGTTTGCAAGTTCATACACATATCTAGAGACATTAGTAATATCCTTTATCCTAGATAATGAAATCTCATCTGATCCAAGAATGCTTAAACCCATCTTAAATTTCAGAGTTGGTATAACCTGACAGAGATCAGCATTTCCACAACGCTCTCCAAACCCATTTATCGTTCCTTGAACATGAGATACACCAGAATGCACCGCCGTAATAGTGTTAGCGACTGCAAGTCCTGAGTCATTATGACAATGTATTCCCAGCTTGGCGTCAGTGTTGCGTTTGGTTTTAACAACTATTTGTTCTAGATCATAAGTTAGTGTCCCGCCGTTTGTGTCACAAAGAACAACGGTTCTGGCACCCGATTTAGTGGCCACCCTAATTGTTTCTAATGCGTAATCTGGGTCTGCCTTAAATCCATCAAAATAATGTTCAGCATCAAAAATAACTTGAATACCTTTCTTTCTGAGAAAATCAATTGAACCAGATATCATCCTTAAATTCTCCTCAAGAGTTGTTTTCAAAATGTCTTCAACCTGAAGATTCCATGATTTTCCAAAAATAACCACTGTTCTTGAACCGGTTTTTAGGAGTTGAATCAGAGATTTATCATCTTCAGATTTGATATCTTTTCGCCTAGTACTACCAAATGGAACTATTTGTGAATGTTTCAATCCTAATTTATCTGATGAGGGGAAAAATTCACTGTCTTTAGGATTAGACCCTGGGTATCCACCTTCGATGAAATCAAAACCTAGTTTGTCGAGTCTCTTAGCAATACTTAGTTTATCCTGTAACGAAAAAGTTACGCCCAGAGCTTGAGACCCGTCTCTCAGGGTTGTATCAAGAACTTCAATTGTCGAATCGATTCGTAAACCCTCTAAACATGTTTCTTTATCGCGTGTTGATATTTAAGTATATCTAGGCACACTCGGGTTTATTTTGTTATTCATTTTGTCTATTACTAAATTTTCAATAAGTTGAAAAATTATTCTCCCATCAATATAATTACATTAGTTTTGGAA
>DATBXD010000109.1:0-4482 GCA_036514475.1 Nitrososphaerales archaeon | reverse complement strand
AGATTTAGAAGTCGCACGCCGCATCTACAACGGTTTGAACTACTTTCACCATGTTCTATACACTCAGGAGTATATTCACCATGGGCGTCAAGACATTAGATGCCTAGTTATCGGTGGGAAAGTCGTTGCCGCAATGTGCAGGCGCGCACGCGGTTGGAAGACAAATGTGAGCCAGGGCGCGAAACCAGTACCGCTAACTCCAAACTCTGAAGTCGAAGAGATAGCAGTAAAGTCAGCTAAGATTCTAGGATGTAGAGTAAGTGGAGTTGATATTCTAGAGAGCCCGGATGGTTACTTTGTTAATGAGGTGAATAGCCAACCTGGCTTTAGAGGACTTCAAATCGTGTCCAAAGTTGATATTGCTGATGAAATAGTGAAATACGTCCTTAATGAGATAAGAAAGTGAGGCTACGGTTGAATCTACTTAATACGTTTCCTACTATTAGATTGATTTTTTGAAACGATTTACGGAAATTCGTTTACTCCCCTCCACATTTCCATATTATTTACCATTCAGAATAATTCTGATCTCTGGAAAACGAGTTTTATTCAGAGAGATTATTATTGGAAACATCCCGAAAGTTCATACGACTGAGACATTGGTTTCCTAATTGAATTCAGCTCTTCTAAGCCGGGTTTCCCACTATAGAGCAGTGTCGCAATAAGTACTCCTGACACTCCTGCTTCGCCAAGAACCCGTATTTCCTCCAATGAAGAAATCCCGCCTCCAAATATTATCGGAAGTTTTGTCTTTGTGGTTATTTTTTTAGCTAATTCTAAATCAATCCCTTGTTCAGACCCCACCCTGGATAGGTCAAGCACTATCATCTGCTTCACCTCGTTTTTCTCAAGTCTTCTCATTGCGTTTAACGGATCATTATTTCTAATCTCATGGCATTTAGAAATAACACTACCCTCCTTCAGGTCAAGCGATATCGTAACCTCAATATCTTTAGATTTTAGGAGTATCTCATCTAGTTGCTCTATTGTCTCGAGGGTTTCAGTTCCTATAATCATGTTTCTTACCCCTATTTGTCGAAGCGCGGCTGCTTTCGCTATGGTGTTCACTCCAGCATCTATCATTACTTTCAAACCTTTTATTGAGCATAATCTGCTAAGCGTCTGAAGATCTGGATTGTCACTTAGTATTCCATCAATATCTGCAACATACAGTTCGTCAAACCCCATATTATTCATAAGTTTTGAAGCGATTTCAACTGGGTCTGAAGATTCTGAAAAACCACTTCTCAAAGGAGCGTATTTCTCTCTATGACTTTTTATGGCGTGTACAGACACTCCATTTCTTATGTCTATAACAGGTATTATTCTCATCTGAGTCAAATCCTAATCTGTTCGAGGTTGTCACAATATTGAAGGTAGCTATATTTGAGTATGCGTCCGGTGGAGGTTTCATAGGAAATCAGATTCCTCACAGTATTCTCTCTGAAGGCTATTCTATGTTAAAGACCGCAACCGACGACTTTCAACCCGCTGGTTATGATGTTGTTTCAATGCTCGACAATAGGCTTAGTAGTTTCGAAGACCATTTGAATGCAGCCGAAGTCTATGATTCTAAACCAAATGATATCGATAGTTCTCTGAAGCGATTATTTAGCTCTTCAGATCTTTCACTTATCATCGCTCCTGAAACAGGTGGGGTGCTCTCAAACATCGTTAGCCTAGCAGAGTCATACTCGAGGGTGATTAACTCCTCGCCTAATTCTATTGATTCAGTGTCTGATAAAACTAAACTTTCTGAAATGCTAAGCAGAAATCAGATTCCAATTCCTCAAACAAGATGTTTGTCTATCGAAGAAGGATTCGAAGCCGCCAAGAAAGTATATGAAGAATTGTCAACCACAGTTATTGTCAAGCCAGCAGCTGGGTCAGGCTGCGAATCTGTTTGCAAAGTAAATAACATTAATGAATTATTTCATTTCTTTAAGAAAATGTGTGGCGTTGATTCTAAAGATCGCTTTATCGTTCAAGAATATGTTGAAGGAGTACCTGTTAGTGTTAGCCTTATTTCAAACGGAAAATACGCCGCACCAATAAGCTTGAATCGGCAATACATATCCTTAGGTTCGCCATTAGATTCGTCTTGCTACTTGGGTGGCTTAACACCTTATTCCCATCCTCAGAAAGACGCTGTTTTCTCTCTGGCTAGAAAAGTTGTTGAGCTCTTCAGCGGTTTGAAAGGGTACATAGGTGTAGATATTATTATCTCGCCTTCAGGTCCTATTGTTATAGAGGTAAATCCGCGTTTAACCGTTTCATACGTTGGGCTGCAAAGAGTATCAAGGATGAATTTAGCTCAGGTTATGGCTTTATCTGTGAAAGGTGGCGATATTCCTTCATCATATGAATTCAAAGGTGTATCTGTATTTCGAAAGATCAAGAGAGAAGACATAAGACACCTAGGCCCCGATGTGACTATTCTACCTCCAGCGATAGAGATTGATGGTGAAGAGTTGAAATACACTTTCGCTTTAGCAACTGGGGCAGATGAGACTGAGGCTAACGCTAAGCTAGGAATACCTCTAAGCTTGGCGAATTAGTTTTTGGAGATTATATGGATATGAAAGTACTGGGTTGGGATATAGGTGGAGCAAATATCAAAGCAGCTTTCATCGAAGTTTCAAACAGCCGAATAATTGATTGCAGAACGAATGTGAAGTATTTCCCAATCTGGAAGAGCAATCTTGATGCACTTCCCCAGGCTCTTCGAGACGTTTCAAACGTTCTATCGAAAAGTGATGAAGTTGATCTGATTGGTATTTCTATGACTGCTGAGCTTTCAGATGTTTTTAAAAACAAGAAAGAAGGAGTTAAACACATTCTAGAATCCGTAAAGAATGTATCTGGCAATCTTAATCCTCTAGTCATTGACTTTAACGGTGAGCTGCTAGATGTTAAATCGGCTCTGGAAAACCCTTTAGCCGTCTCAGGTGCGAACTGGGCTGCAACAGCTAAGGTTTGCTCAAAAATATTCAAAGACTGCGTTCTAATAGATGTTGGAAGCACAACAACCGATATTATCCCAATACGCGACAACAAGGTTTCAGTTAGCGAACATACTGACATGGGCCGTCTCTCATCAGGAGAACTAGTCTACACAGGCGCGTTAAGAAGCAGTATCCCCTCAATTGTCACCAGCATCCAAGTTAGGGGAAGAGACACAAGTGTATCTTCTGAGAATTTCGCCCTAACCGGTGATGTTCATTTGATACTTGGAAATATTAAGCGTAAAGAATACAGTACTGAAACCGCTGATGGGCGAGCAACATCAAGGAAAGCATGCTTTGATAGACTGGCGCGTGTAATCTGTGCCGATTCAACGATGCTGACCGGCTGCGAAATCAAAGAAATGGCTTCCTACATATATAGTAAACAGGTTGACAAGATTAGAATAGGGCTTGAGAAAGTGACTAGTGGATTCTCCATTAAGAAACGCCAAACTCTTCTAATCGTTATCACAGGACTCGGTGGACAATTCCTAGGCGCAGAAGCCGCTTCTAGACTTGACTTTGGAAAAACGCTTAATCTAGGTTCAATAATTGGGGTTGAAGACCCTCAGGTTATCGCTGCTTTCTCAACAGCTATTCTAGTAGCTACTAGCCGAGGAGAGATTATACAATGGTCTATGTGCTAAAGATTGGAGGTAGTCTGCTTAACTATCCAGCAGACCTTAGAAACTTATGTAAGACCATCGAGTCTATTTCTATGGAATACGATTTAGCTTTAGTCCCAGGTGGAGGCGTGTTTGCCGACACTGTTCGCGACGTCTACTCCAACTTATCTATTCGAGAAGAGGTTGCTCACGATATGGCTGTTCTTGCGATGGATCAATACGGATTACTCTTAAATTCATTCATAAAATCTTCGCGCCTCGCCCAAGGTCTTGAAAGTGTCTCAGAATGTTTCAAAGATAGAAAAACCGCTATTATAGTTGCTTCAAATATCATGTCTGGCGACTCTAAACTACCTAGAACGTGGGATGTTACATCCGACTCGATAGCTGCATATGTGGCACAGCGTTTAGATGCAAACGCCCTTCTAATAGTGAAGGTAGTTGACGGTCTAACGGATGGAATTTCAAAAAGTGTTTTGAAGAGCGTTAAATTGAATCAGTTAGATGAATATACCAATGATATGTGCGTGGATCGTCATATCTCAAAAATATTATCTGAAAAACCTTTGAAGTGCTTTATTGTGAACGGGCGGTTTCCAAATAGGATTGAAGATGTTCTTCGTGGGCGAGAGTCTGTCTACACTGAAGTCGTTCAAAGTTAAAGTTGGGTCTAAGGGACTCAACTATTCAGTTACAGCTGTGAAAACCAAGTTTTGGAGACCTGGGGACGACTACATTGCGATTATTATGAAATCAGTGTCTACAATTTGTTCTGAAGGGGATTTTATTGTCATCTCTGAAAAGGCTCTTTCAGTCGCCAAGAACCGTTTATTAGATGAGCAGTTTGTAAA
>DATBXD010000108.1:0-8798 GCA_036514475.1 Nitrososphaerales archaeon | reverse complement strand
AGAGATAGGCCTTCGGAGAAACCCAAGAGCTATCTGGGGAGCTTTAATCAAGATCCAAGTAGACAACAAAGTCCCGGTAATGTTCTCACCAGATATGATTCAAACAGCTAACATTCTCGTAACAATGGCTAGAAGAGCACAGCGAAACAAGGAATCAAGAATACAAATAAGAACCAAACGGCGATTCCTAGACGACTCTCAGAGACAGATATTCATCGCTGAAGGCTTGCCAAACATCGGAGAGGAGATGGCGTCTAGACTTCTCACCCATTTTGGAAACCTAAAAAACCTCTTCCAAGCCAAAGATGAGGACCTTATGAAGATAAACGGAGTTGGAAAAATAGTTGCAGGCAAAATAACAACGATTATTCACAAAGAGTATAGCCAAGCAAATTCTGATAAACATGGAAAAAGACAAGTCAAGAAGAAACTAGAAGATTACATCAAACCTAACGACGATGAGTAAAACATAAAGTATCAACATTTAAAAGTACTTATAAATTCCTTTGAAGGTGAATTCTAACGTGCACGTAATATCAGAAGAGCAAGTCTGGGTTGAATACTGGGAAAAATACCGCAGAAGACCCGAAGATTGGAGAATGTACTCTGGCATAAGCTCCAAAGGATACCCAGAGCTACTAATACTAGGTAAGAAAGACTCTTGGTTACTTAGGCGTGAAAGCCTTTACAGCGGAAAACTAGGTATTGGAGGACGATTCTCAGAAACAAAACAAAGCGATATTGAAGGAGGCAAAATGAACACTCAATTCGGCTTCAGGCCTGTCCCGAAGAAAATCGTCAGAAGACTAGCAACTGGCCAAGAGATGGACTTAGAGGAGAGAACTAGAATAATCACAGATATTCTAAGCCAGACTCCAACCACCCCCGATAGAATAAGATCTCCGTTGATGGTTCAGGGTCCTTTAGTGCAGTCCCCTAACCCGTTACCAGTAATCTCAAAGGAACAGGTTGAGCTTGATATGAAACTTGATCTAGAGTTAGATAAATGGAAACGCAGGATTAATTATCTTCATTAGAATAATCATTCTCATCAACTTCAATGGCGCGTCTTCTCCGAACAATGAATATTACAATAATTGCCAAACCCACCGTGGCCAGGATAATAGCTAGATATATATCTGGAAACGGCTCAGGGGGGAAAACCAGCAAGTCTACCCGCGCATTCTGAGATTCGTCTGACAGATACCAAGGTCTTGCGGTTAAATCAGTTTGCATAAAGTTGAGCAGAAGTTTACTTATCTTAATCCTCCCTGACGTTGAGGGGTGAACCCCGTCATCATTCAAGTCTGAGCACTGCCAAGTTAACCCGTCAGATTTTCTCGGATTTACCCCGTCAGTCCAAAGGTATGGCCCCCATAAAATCATAGGAGCATTAACAGGACCCTTTGAAGCATCGTAGTTCAAAGCCTGCTCACCTTCAATTTGGGATTGAATCAACCACTTAACTGCGAAACCAGTCTCAAAATTATTCGGCTCGGCACTAAGTATATCTTCGTTATAGCCGCCATAATAGCTGCTTGAGACATATACTAGCTTAAGATTTTCGAATCGAGTTTTAAGCTTTTGCACAATGATTTTCAAATCATTAGCGAGCTTCTCATCGTCTTTCATATTGGTTCTTTGGTCATTATTCACCTGGTACATCCAAACAATCTGAACCTGCTTATGACTTAACCCGCTTTGATTAACACGGTTGTCAATAACATCCCATAATACTGAGATATTGCCAGCCAGAGGCGAAGCCCCTACGCCTTGAAGCGCACCATCTACAAGAACCAAGTGCGGGTTTCTCAAAGGATCCGTTGCTGCAAGACTCATAAATTGTGTGAATTCCAAAGTGGTAATCGAATTCCCTATCGACAAAAGACCAATTGACCCATCACCTACTGGGGCACCGTCAGCATCTAGGGGCTTAACCTGCTTGGCAGCTTGTAAAGCTGCTGATTGAAAACTGTCAGGAGGAGTATTACCGGCGGGGTACAACCCACCTTCATGCCCCTCGTAAGTCTTTCCAACCAACTCAGTCAAAGCGGTCAAACCTGAAGACCCACCGTTACAATTAGAAGCATAAACAGGCAACACGACAGGATTAGAGAACACCAAAGCTGCAAAGAACAATATCAAGCATTTATACAAAATATCTCTAATAGGGTGACGTATAACTATTCGCAAGCGCATCATTAATAAGAGATGTTTGTCAATATTAAAACATGATTAATATCTACATATCGAGAAAATACAATGTTAATTATAACAGGGAAGTAAGGTGCTCCGAGCGGGATTTGAACCCGCGTCGTCGGCTCGAGAGGCCGATATGCTTGACCGGGCTACACAATCGGAGCATCACACACCTCTAATTATCATTATCTTAAATGATTATCGTGAATCAAACTGTCCAACGAGATAAACCGCCTCATTCTAGAGCACAACCCTTAGAATATTTTTCACGTTACTAATAACTAAATAAAGATTGAAAAGCTTTCTTGATCTGAAAATACGTGAAAAATAGAGAATTTGTCTTTGATTATCATTAGTTAAGCCGAATAAAGACTTATATTATTAAAACGTCCTTTATGAAAGAATGCTTTCTAATGGAAAAGCCATTGGGATAATAGCTTTGGTAGCATTAGCTGCTCTAGCCGGGGGCTACTCAGTATCAAGCTTAAGCCAGCAATCTGCAAATCTTCTATCTTCAACAGTCACCACTACTCAGACGTCAACCTCTATAATTACTCAGCCACCGTCAACTGTCACATCCGCCCAGTCATTCACCTCAACAATCACGTCCCCCCCGTCAACTATCACATCAACCCAATCATTCACTTCAACCACTACTCTACCACCCGTAACAATCACATCAACATCTACAATACCACAGTCAACAGTCACCTTGACTCAAACGACCATATCGACTACAACAGTCACATCAACAACTACTTTAAAGCCAGAGCAACCTCTCGAAGTGAAGCCTTTAGCCCATGCAGCCGTAATGATAAAGTGGGGAGGATATACGGTCTATGTAGATCCTTACGGTCTGGATTTCACAGGATACCAAAAAGCTGACCTACTACTAGTAACGCATACACATTCGGATCACTTATCCACATCTATCATACGAGCTTTAAGCAAGAATGAAACTAAGATTATAGCTCCAAATGCTGCAAAGACAAGCCTTCCTCAAGCAACCATTATTCAAGCTGGAGAATCAAAAGAGTTAGACGGATTGAAAATATCAGCAGTCGAAGCTTACAATATCTTGAGGAGGAATCAGCAAGGACAACCTCCCCACCCGAAAGGTTCAGGGCTAGGGTACATTATTTCAATGGGAGGTAAGAACATATTCATCGCTGGAGACACAGAGTGTGTTCCTGAAATCAAAGGCCTTAAGAACATAGACATAGCGTTTTTACCGATTGACGGAGTGTATACGATGACTCCAGATGAGGCCGGGCAATGCTACAAGGATATAGCGCCTAAAGTCGCAATACCTTACCATCAAGGGGCGGAAGATCCAAACAAAGTCAAGAACATACTGATTGCAATACCTGAAATAAAAGTCGAGATTTATCCACTCCCGTAGCGAAAAAAATAGTTAGATGACCTTGGCTTTAGGGAAAATATATTTTTTCATTTTGTAGATTTCAATGGTCCGCCGAATAAAATTGCGCCTGAATATTTAGTTGAGTAGGAATCCTTTCGCCTACATATGGACTCATAATGCACAAAGTTAAGCTGTTCTTAAGCAGAAGTTCTCTAGTAACATTAGATAGTCTCATCGCTCATGATGAAGCACTATCATTCTGCTTAATCATCAGCGATAATGAATATTATTAGGTAATTGTTGGATATTTCAAGTCATTTCAGAGGATATTTACCTCTAGGAGGCTGATGCTAAAAGCACTTGAAAATGTGGAGTAGAGATCTTATTCTGCTTCTAGCAGAGTGCCAAACTCGTTGTGATGGTCTTCCTCGTCAGACAAGATTTCCTCCATTAGAAGCCTCGTTGTGGTATCACCTTCGCTTGCCGCGACTTTAATGATATTCTTGTATAAGGTGATTGCTTCCTCCTCTTTCTTGAGATTCAAGGTGATAATCTCCTTCAGGTTCTTACCGACGTCAATACTAGTCGGCTTTGTAGTTGGAACACCACCTAGATAATCGAGTCTTTCAGCTATTTTTTCAGCATGTTTCATCTCAACAATAGCAATTGACCTAAGCCGATCCTGAATTTCAGGGCTCCTCATCCCCTGAACCATAACATGATGCCACATGTATTGAACAGTAACAGATAGTTCACGTGCAATAGCATCGTTTAAAAGTTTTAACAGTTCTTGCGAAGCCATACGATAATAGTGCTTAAAGGGTTATATAAACGATTCCGACATCAAATAGATTAACTTAGCTTCCTAAATTATCCAACTATTAGCATCTAGAGAGGTTCTGTTAGAGAATAAGCCGACTGCAATTATCGACGCATCAAGAAATTGAGACTTTAAGGGCATCTATAATTAATATAAACAGAAGATTGGTATTTTTATGATTGCGTGCTTTTGTAACTTAGGAAATGGGATGCATTAGAGTGCTTGATTTGATGCACTCTTATTTTTTTCTTTTTTAACTGCTTCACACGTCGGATACCTTTTGTCTACTGATTATCCGGAAGGTTTATATCAAATCACATGATAATTATATCATATGATAAGAATTTCAAAAGATCAATTATTACAAGTCTCAGCGAGGTTTAGAGATGAAAAAAGGAGTTAGTGACTCATGTAGTATATTCTTTACAACCCTGTCAAACCCGACGAGGCTAGCGATTCTGGAACTCTTAAGAAAAGAACCAAAAACCGTTACAGAAATATCTGATGAATTAAACCAGGAGCAAAGCATGATATCTCATAACTTGAGGCCTCTCGTAAGATGCGGTTTCGTGTTTGTAGAAAAAAGATGGAAAGAGAGAATATACTCTCTCAACAACGATACAATAGAACCGGTATTTGAAATATTGATTAGACATTTCAATAAATATTGCGTACCTGGAAGCGCGAATTCAGAATGCAAAGAGTTGAAACATAAGATTTGAATGGAAAGATGTCTGAAGAGGTAATTATGTACACAAATATCAGCTTGCAACTTGAAGAAACAGACCCTGCATATGGAATAACTACAGGTACGAATGCGTCGGTACCAAGTGGCAAGCAGCATAATCTGTTAAAGCTACTTAGAAGGATTGGATTCACATCACACAAAAAGAAGTTTGCAAGAAAAGTAATACATGGAACCACAAAGACGCAGAAAGTCAGCGCAAGAAGCCATATTTACATTGATTCACCAATAGTAGAATGTACAAGAGTAAGTTCTGTGCAAAGTGATAGAAGTGACAGATAGTTTTAGACCGGATAACTGTCCGGGTGTTTCTAACATAGTGCGTCCAGTTCCGGAGTACGTAAAGTGCCCCAATTGCAGTGGGACAATGGAGATGTGGAGCGATGAAGATTTTGGCAAATGTGATGAATGCGGCCACGAATACCCCAAAGCACTGAAAGACGCGTCATGCTTAGCCTGGTGCCCTCACGCGGATAAATGTAAGGAAATGATACAACAGAAGAAAATGAGCTAACCAATACTATAATTTAAAAGATAATCTTAACATCTAACATTTGAACAAGGAAGCGGGAAATGGTACCGGATATTTTTAATCTTGTTGCAATATCATCGTCATTTCTGTTCATTCTTCTCGCGGAAATCGGCGATAAGACACTGCTAATGACTGTTTCTTTGGCTGCACGCTACAAATTTATACTCCATATTTTCCTAGGGTCCTTTCTAGCTGAGGTTCTAGTTAGCGTGATAGGGATTTCACTTGGAGTCGGCGCTGGGATAATAATACCTATTGACCTGACAAGTAGAATCGCAGGCATATTGTTTATAGCGTTTGGCATAGTTAGCTTGAGAAAAAGCAAGAATGAAGAAGATTTCAAGAATACAACAAAGGTCCCGAGTTTTTTAATGGTTTTCATGTTAGTTGCGACAGCTGAAATTGGAGACAAAACCCAACTAGCCACAATAGCAATGGCAATAGAGTATCAATCGTGGATTTCAGTATTCCTCGGTGCGGTAGCAGCATTCGCAATGACTTCTCTAATTGGAGTAATAGTTGGACGAAGCCTCTCAAAAAAACTATCAAGCAAACTGATAACTAAAGCCTCAGCAGCTTTCTTTTTAATAGCTGGAGCAATACTGCTTCTAGGAATCTTTTAGATTTAACATACTTTGTAGGGGAAGACGAATTAGAATTCAAAGAAACAGCGTTTATCATTAAGAACTCTAAGAGTAAGGAGGTTTACATAAAATGCCGATCTAAAGGAAGAACATGACCAGATAGTAGGATGAAAAGATCTCAACCGTCAAAAGTCTTCTTATCTCTTTCATGCAGATCAATTTTTGGCAATAGATAGAAAATGGGAATACACGCCAGTGAACATATTAACCCAATAGTGAAAGATTGCCTCATCGCAGTCGAGAGGAGCGACTGCTGAGCACTTGTGATTGACGAGACTGATGTTAAACCAGCTGAGTCTAGCGTGATCTTTATCGGTATCCACATCAAAGTAACTCCAATCGCGCTCCCCATGTTTCTCATAAACCCAACTAAGGCAGTTGCTATACCTAAAGAAGAGGGGGCTACAACAGTTTGAACCACAAGAAGAATAGGCGTAACGGAGCAGCCCATCCCAAGACCGATAACAAACCCGCTTGCAGCTGTATTAAGCTCGGATTGGAAAAACACGAGAATCACCATTCCTGTAGAGATAAGCCCTGATCCAACAAGAGCCAGAGGCTTCAGAGTCACTTGAGGCAGGATTCGAGCGGATATAATCGATGATATTACCCAACCCAAAGTTGTAGTAGTTAATAGAATACCTGAGCTTGATGCGCTTAAACCGAAAACCCATTGGAGAAGTATTGGAAGATATGTCAGCGCTCCAAAGAAAGCTAGACCCGATAATAGACTTCCAGCTAATGAGATTGAAATGAGTCGGTCCCTGATAAGACCTAGAGGAATGAGGGGGGACTTTGAAGAGACTTCAACTCTTAAGAAGAGAATCATTGAGACTACCGATAGAATCAGTAGAGCAGCACCAAACTGGCCAAGATTTGAGAATTCTGTAAGATAGATCAGCAACGAAGATGAAGATATTGCAAATAAAGTTACCCCTGGTATGTCAAGGCCTCCGTCTGCTGCTTGGCCTTTGTCAACGAGGTACCTAACCACCATTAAAGAGGCGACAACACCGAAAGGTATGTTCACATAAAATACCCATCTCCAGTCAATATTATCAGCAATAAACCCCCCTGCAGGTGGACCAAGTATACTTGCAATTGCCCAGACTGAATTGAGATATCCTTGAACACGGCTTCGCTCTCTTAGTCGATAAAGCTCTCCAACTATTGTAAACGTCAGCGTCAACAAGGCGCCTCCACCTAAACCTTGAATCCCTCTAAATACAACGAGTTGAAGCATGTTCTGGGAGGTACCAGATAAAGCGGATCCAAGTAGAAATATAGATACACCTAAAATATAAATTCTCTTTCTACCATAAGTGTCAGACAACCGACCCCAAAGAGGACCAGTTACAGTAGCTGAGAGAATGTAAGCTGTGAATATCCAGCTGTAAAATTCAGCTCCACCCATAGATGAAGCGGCTTTTGGCATAGCAGTTGAAACCACGGTAGCTTCAATAGCAGCGAGAAATAGCCCCATCATAAGTCCAAACAGAACAAAACTACGCGAACTTAACATTGACAGTAGCCTTACTGGGGCGAGGATGGGCGCATCAACTTTATAACTTTAGACCGCGGAGTATTAAGATTACTAATTGAGTTGGAGAGAATGACTAATATCAATAAAATAAACCTATCAAAGCAGCTAGACGCTAGAATAGATTCTTTTTCAGAAGAGAAGACACTGGATTTGATTGAGCGAGCGAAGATAGGTGATGCGAAAGGTATTACAGATATAGGCGGCTTTTCAAGGAAAGACGCAATATCGATAATCAACTGGTTCAATGAAGAAGAAGCTGGAGTGAGGGAGAGAAAAGTTTTGAAGACAAGCGACACTCGAAAACTTAAGCATGATATTCTAACAATTTTCGCGGAATCAGCATCGTCAGAACTTGCAAGAAACAAGATACTTTTCACAGCGCCAACCCTAAACTTGGGAAAACTCGGTGAAAGACTTGAAAAAACAAGAATTGGAGCTAAACTATACAATGAACTTAAGAAGCAAGGGAGACTCGGTGATATCAAGAAAATCCTTGAAGAATTGACTTTAGAAACAAACTTAAGTAAGAAAAATCAATCTACAAAAACATCGGACACTGTTCAATATTTTATATCACGAAAACCTGTATTAATAACAGCCTATGACATATTATCAAAATTTGAAAAGGTCGAAGAATTAATGATATTTTTCAAGGGAATCGATAAGAACGTTCTAAGAGATATCATCAAAACACTTGACGAAGTAGAGGGTTTACAGATAAAGGACCCTGAGGCAATAATCTCTGATTCAGAAATAATAATCAACGAGATAATTCGAACTGGCAGAATCGACGAAGAACAACTCAGACGAATTGTCGAAGAGAAACTTGAAGAAATAACCTTTACCCTTAAGCTGAATTTCGAAGAAGAAACGGATCTAAGAAGAGCAGCCTTAGGTCATCTAGCGATACCATTTGAATTTGATAGAGTCTTGGTCAAGAAATTCATAGGAA
>DATBXD010000107.1:0-6282 GCA_036514475.1 Nitrososphaerales archaeon | reverse complement strand
TGGACCCGCTTCACTTTCGTCCGCCAGGAGCAAAATCCGCGCGCGGGTTATCTTTCGCGCCGCAGCTTTACCTTTACTGACCAGTGTGCTCAGTTCCTGGCGTTCGTCTTCGGTCAATGTCACTTTGTACTTTTTAGCAGGCATGGCTTCATCCTTCTTCTTTTTTCAAGATTATGCCATACCTGCATCTATTCGTCCTAGGCAAAAGTAGACTTATAAATATCCCATACACGCCGCTATCATCTCGAAAGCTGAGGGTGAATAACCCTGAACACATTTTCTAAATGCTCCTTATGATACCAGTGCAGAACATTTGAGAAAGAGAGAATAACAAAGGGAATAGATGTTTATGAATAATGAAACTTGTTTGGGTTTGGATTTAACTTAATGCTCCCAACTCGCCCTGAATCTAGCCAAATACTGTGAGGATAAGTTGACTAATAAAATGACTAATTACTATTACTGGAAAAGCAATTACAAGATGAATAAATATCTCTCTAAGTATGCTGGTTTTCCGCTTAATACCAATGAGTCAGCTTAAGAAAACCAAGATTCCAAGTCTTATAACCATGCATGAAGCTGCGGCGTATTCTAATGGTAATATTAAAAATAACGCTACAAAGATGAGGGTAATGCCCAAGAGTTATGAAATTGCTAATGGTTGATATTCTCGTGTTTTCTTGTATTGTAGGTTGTTGATTCTCTATTAATGTGTATTCCAAGCGAATCTGCAATGTTGTCTGCGATGGCTACTACTAGCAAAGACCCTATAATGCTTGCTTTTGGGTTACCTGTAGATATTAGTCCAAAGATTATTCCTAGACTAGTAACAGTTGATGATGTGGCTCCAAAACTAAACTTGCTTGGGTCCTTGGGTAACTTCATCACATAATCTCCCTAAAACTGTTTCAGGTGATGATTCAGAATGTTCATCGATACCTTCTCAGGATGGGGGTTTAAAAACGTCTAATTCAACAAAAAGATGGGCGCGAATAAGCCTACTTCCACCTACCGATTCTTAACCATCAATTAGGCTTACAACTCCATTTTTATCTAATCTTCTACTAGGTGCTCTTGCAAAACGAAGCCAATACCAATATCGTGGTATTATTCTAGTTTGAAGACTCGATTTTTCTAGAATTGCAATTCTTTCCAAAGAATATGCTATATTCAAAATAGACCTGGCGTCTAACGCTTAATATGATGTGAAAAGAATATTCAAAATGTGTCGGGAACCGACATGATA
This sequence comes from Nitrososphaerales archaeon, assembly GCA_036514475.1. Taxonomy (GTDB): domain Archaea; phylum Thermoproteota; class Nitrososphaeria; order Nitrososphaerales; family JACPRH01; genus DATBXD01. The sequence goes on along the minus strand of DATBXD010000107.1, from coordinate 5,036 downwards.
TAGAGATTTGATATGGTTTTGTTGATTATTGAAGTTGGGGCGATTCAAAGAAAAAGTGACTCAATTAGTCTAGAAAGCTTAGAATTCCAAGTGCAAAATAAAGGAACATTATAGAAAAGCTTGGGCGATTATCTTTAGCGGTTAAAAATTGGATTCTCATAAATCCCTGAGAATATATTTTGAAAATATCACAAAATCCTCTTTTATCTCTTATTAATAAATAATTAATATTATTCATTAAATACATGATTTCTATACAACGCTTTTTTAAGGAACATTCAACCATATACAAATTGATTTAGTATGAACTGTCCTAAGTGTGGACGGAGAATGGATTTTACAAAAAGGTCTCCAAAAGTGTTCATGCCCGAACAAGTCCCTAACAAACTTGAATCTCTTCACATATTAAAGACGTGGGTTTGCAATTCTAAACACTCGCGATACCCATACTATATTCTCGAAGACAATATGAAGCACCACGTCGGTGGACTTGGAGCCCCAGACTGGCCTTTGACGTTGCGACCAATCCTCTTCCCTGTACATCAAACTCAAGCAAAAGTAATTGTGGAGTGTGTCAATTGAAACCGAAGAAACTCAAAAGCATTCACATGATCGAAAGCATACACGGTAAAGGAGTTTTTAGTTCGTGTTCATGCGGCGGAAATGTCCTATACTATACTGACAGAGGAGTGAGATGCTCAACATGCGGGAAGGTCTATGGCGTATGGGGAAGTAATGGCGGAACAATCATTAACAGGGCTAACCGAATTTATCGTAAGATGCCAATCCTTGAGTTTGACAATGAATATTCTACCGAAAATACAATAAACTTCAAGATTCACAAGCCACTGGTATCATAGACTATCATATTTTAAAAAGTTAATTCTCTTTAATCTATACATAAAAATGCCCGATTATTCTTTTCCCACGATTAGCCTCGGTTGAATCTCTTAAGAATACTTATTCGGGGTGGTCTCAATCAGTAATATGCCTCAAAGTAATCTTATTTTACTTTATTCCCCACCTAAAGCGGTGTCGATTTGTGGTGTTTTCCTAGGATTTTAAGATGAGGTTTTCATAAGTAATCATTTATGAGTTCATATTTTTATTATGAAAAAACAAAAAGAGTAAAAGGTGCATTCAAATGTGAAAGCATTGGCAATGATTAAGCCTTGGTGTATATTAGAAGTTTGAAGACTTTTTTAATGACCATATGGTTTCTTAGTCAATTTATCATTTGCACCAAGATCGTGAACGCCTCAAAGTATATCTGTGGTAATAAGTGGTAAGTGATAACTGGAATCAATAAGAATCTGAACAGATGCCTGAACTCACCTTTACGAAACCCGAAATAATGTGTTCATAAAGTCGCGCTGAACGTTAATAGTGATTTGTAATGGCTAATCAATCATAAATTAGAGCCGCTAATTTGAATATTTACCTAAATTTTACCTCCTTATATGCATGGATAGAATAGAGTTAAAATGCAGAGAAATCGGAGGATTAATGTATTGAAAGAGCCTGAAAAGGAGTTATTTGAAAGGGCTTTAGACACTCTTAAGAAAAAAGTTGGAAGTAATGTAAATTATAATGTTATTTCCGAGCATGAAAAATCTCTGCATTTTTCAAGAAGGACTGAACAAGACAATTATATCTACGAAGAAGAATATTCCAAGGCTATAAGACTCAAAGATAAACTTGTCCAACAATTCAAAGGAAGAACCCTTGAAGAAGTAATTCCAGGATGTATCATTTCAAATGAACACGGCGAATGCTACTGTATCACAAACGAATCCGATACACGGATTGTAAGAGCAAGCTACGCTAAAAGTCGAGAAGTAATTCTTTCCGACCTAAAACTACTTTCTGGCGTCGGGCCAGTGCGGGAAAAGAAGCTGAAAGGACAGGGCTTTCAAACAATAGAAGATTTGACAAGACATCCACTGTGGCGTGAATCTGCTATTGAGATCTTAAGAATGGTTGATACGAGAGAAGTTGAAAATCTACAAAGCACGCTTGGTCGACGTCTTCCAAAATCTCATCCTTTGGCACACTACTTGGCGGGATTTTGCAGAACTGAAGATTTCGCTATAATAGACATCGAAACAATGGGCCTCTTTGGAAGACCAATCATCCTGCTTGGAATCGCAAAGCAGCATGGTGATAATATGAGAATAAACCAGTTTCTGCTTCGTGACATATCTGATGAAGCGAGCGCTTTATGGGAACTAATTAATCATCTTGACAAGAATTCAGCATTCATAACTTTCAACGGCAGAGCTTTTGATATTCCATACATCCAGGAAAGACTAGCTTTTTACGGTATCAGGTCTTCTTTGAACAATCCGCATTTTGACGCACTTCATTTTACAAGACGCGCGTATAGAGATAGGTTGGCAAACTGTCGTCTGGAAACTGTGGAAAAACATTATGGAGTTAATAGAGAGGTTGATGTACCAGGAGCTTTAATCCCTGAATTCTATGAGAGCTATCTTAGAACTCAAAACGTGGGACCACTTATCGCTATCGTAGAGCATAACAAGCAAGACCTAATCACTTTGGCTAATATTTTCTCCAAACTCTATAATGAGTGGAACCTGTGATTAAGGACTTTATCGACAGTCTAAAAAGAGTCAAATCCTATAAGGGGCAAATTGAACATTTAGAAGTTATTCCAGCTAAGATAGCGAGCTATGGCGAACTCAATAAACCTCTTCCCAAAAACCTTGAGGCCTATCTTGAGCAAAAAGCAATCAAGCTATATACACACCAAGCCGAAGCCATAAACAAGATACGACAGGGCAGAAACGTAATCATTTCAACTCCAACAGCCTCAGGTAAAACGCTATGCTTCAACATACCCATATTCGAGACTCTAGGAGGCGACGGTACCGCAACCGCACTTTACATCTACCCGACAAAGGCTTTAACAAATGATCAACTTCAAGTCTTAAAAGGAATGGAGAAAGAATTACAAGTCAAAGCCGTTCCAAATATCTATGATGGAGATACACCCACTCATCAACGCGCTACAATCCGAGATGGATCAAGAATTATTCTTAGCAACCCCTACGGTCTTCACCAATACCTCCCATGGCATTACAAATGGAGCACTTTCCTAGAAAATCTCAAATTCATAATAATCGATGAAGCACATGTCTACAGAGGAGTCTTTGGCTCCAATATGGCTCTGCTCATAAGAAGACTACTAAGAATATGTGAACATTACGGGTCAGACCCCAGATTTATATTATCGTCAGCAACAATCGCAAATCCAAAGGAGCACTCAAGTAGACTTACAGGACGAGAGTTTGAGGTTGTATCAAATGATGGGGCCGCAAGAGGAACGAAGTTCTTCCTGTTCTGGAATCCTCCATTCGTAGACACTGCCAAGACAATCCGACGCTCAACTCATCAAGAAACTAAGGACCTATATGTTTACAACATATCAAGTGGATTTCAGACTCTGTGTTTTACTGTTTCAAGACAGATGGCTGAACTAATTACCCGGTGGACTAGAGAAGAAATTAGTGGAAAGTTCCCAAATTCCACAAAATCAGTAGCCGCATACCGGTCAGGCTATCTTCCAGAAGAAAGAAGAGAAATCGAGAATAAACTAAGGACAAGAGAACTTATTGGAGTCACATCTACAAATGCGTTGGAGCTCGGTATAGACATAGGCTCTATGGATTCAATAATAATATCAGGATATCCCGGAACAGTCATCTCAACTTGGCAGCAAGCCGGTCGATCAGGAAGAGCATCAGCCGATTCCATCGCTACATTAGTTGCTTTCCAAAATCCTCTTGATCAATACTTCATGAAACATCCTGAAGATTTCTTTGGAAGGCCCCATGAGCAAGCTATAATTGACTTGGACAATAAAAACATCAACTTGGGGCATATAATGTGTGCCTCTGCTGAACTTCCAATAACCCCGAAAGATAGAAAATACTTCTCAACTCTTGACTCAAGCCTTGCCACGCTTAAAAGCAAGGGGCTCGTACGGGAAACTCCCAGAGGATATGTCTACTCGGCGTTAGCTAGACCCGTCGACATTGTTAAGCTAAACAACATCTCTGATGTGGTGGTAAAGGTTGTTTGCGACGGAGAGATTCTGGAAACGCTGGATTTGACCAAAGCATACGATGAAGCCTTCGAAGGAGCAGTTCTTCTCCATCAGGGAAATACCTACATCGTCTATGAATTGGATCTTAAAGCGAAGATTGCCAAAGTTAGGCAGGAAGATGTTAACTATCACACTGAACCTGTTAAGACTGTTGATTTCTCAATTAAGAATACATACGCAGAGAAAGATGACGGAGTTATATTCGGTCTCGGCGAAGTTGAAGTAACGGAATTATACATTCAGTATATGCTTAAAACATATGATGAAGTCATTGGGCGACAACAGTTAGATCTTCCACCTCTAATCTTTCGGACGATAGGAATGTGGTTCATTATTCCTGATGAAATCGAATCTGAGATATATAGTCAAACCCTTAACTTCGAAGGGGGATTACACGCCGTTGAACACGCTATGATTGCAATGGCTCCCCTATACGCGATGTGTGACAGATGGGATATCGGAGGCGTTTCAACACAAATGCATCCTGATACTGGGCGCCCAACGATACTAATCTATGATGGCTTCGAGGGTGGAATCGGAATCTCTGAAACCCTCTACAGACTTGTTGAAGAATTACTAGCAGCAACGTTGCGATTGATAAAGAACTGCGAGTGCCTTGAAGGCTGCCCATCTTGCATCTATTCACCAAAGTGTGGAAATGAAAACGAGCCGCTAGATAAGAAGGCTGCAATATTAATCTTAGAAAAGCTAACTCAGAGCATACGAAAGGATTCTAACATTCACAAACCAATTGTCAAATAATATGGAGATGAAATCAGATGCGCGTATTCTCCCCGTTTTTTTGGCTTTGATAAATGATCGGTTACAGTAGATGGGAATGTGCTTAGATGGGATTGTGTTCTCACCTGCCTCATCACATGTTCTTGGTTATTTTCATCCTTTGCTA
>DATBXD010000106.1:0-6490 GCA_036514475.1 Nitrososphaerales archaeon | reverse complement strand
CTTAAAATAGAATATTGACATGCATGAGTAAATAATAATGATTTCAATTATGTTTGATATTCCAATTGGATTTGAGAATACATTGCCTGTAATAATATTGTATGATAGAATGTTGAAAGGTAATATGAATCCGAGGTAGATCGAGGATAGCCCAGCAAGTAGATTTAACTTGCTAAAATTCAAACCGGCATACGCGTTTTTCACCCATCCGCTCCAGAGCTCTTGAAAATCAGAATACATCCTAGTCTCGAAAACGTCAAAACCATACAGAAGCCTTATCCGAAAACCACTTTTCTTATATGCCTCAGCAAGTTTGATATCCTCAACTATTTCACGTCTAATTGAGTAGTGTCCTCCTGTAGCTAAATAGGCAGATCTTTTCGTTAGAAGATACTGGCCGTTAGCATTGCTCGTCTTGCTTGCGTCATTGTTCACTTTGCTTCCTCCGAAAAAAAATACTATGATTAAGGCGATAAAAGGCATCATTATCCTTTCGCTTAAGCATCTAAATACGAGTTTAGGGTAGAGACTTAACAGATCTACTTTGTTATTGATAAAGTAACTTACTGATCTCTTAAGAGAATCAGAACTATGTAGAGTATCACTATCTGTAAAAAGAAGTATTTCACCTGTAGATTTTAGGAACCCTTGGTGGCAGGCCCAGCTCTTACCCACCCAGCTGCTAGGCTTTGGCTCTTCTTTTAGAATAGTTACTTTGTCTCGATACTCTTGAATTATTAAGCTAGTCCTATCCTTTGAAACACCCTCTACAACAATTATTTCTTTAGATGGATAATCTATTCTTAGAATCGAATCTAAACAGTTTTTAACTGTATCTTCCTCGTTTTTCACAGGGATTATTATTGAGACCATAGGCCATTCTTTGGATTCAAAAGTCTTCTGAAGGGAGGGAAACATTTTGAAAACATATAGAGAATAAGAAGAGATAGCTAGGAGCATAAAAGTGTAAATCTGAATAGTTAAGTTAACGATATCTACAAGCATTTTTTGTTCAAAAAACCTATGATTGCTGATAATCTTAGCATTGATGCTAGGTCAGATGAAGAAAGAATACTGAGAACCTTCGTTTTCAGCTAGGAAAGACGACAATCCTGAGATTCCGTCGAACTCATCTATAAGTTCCTCTCTGGAAATACCCATTAGGTTTAAAGAGGAGCCGCACGCATATAGCTTTAGAGACCCTGCTTGCTTTGCCTCAATAATTAGCTTTCTTAGAGAGCGTTTGAAAAGCGCGTCATCGGGAATCTTATCAGCTTGTGCTTTAGTCAGCCTGCTTTGCGCGTCATAAGCTACGAAGATGCTGCACGACATACCGTTTGCAACAGCAGCTAAAGCAATTGACAGACCATGGTGAATCCTGTCATAGTCTCCACTGTGGAGAATCATAACGAGTCTTCTACCTTCGCTTCTAATCAATTTATTCAATCCCTTGAAATTTCATTAATTAATAAGTTAATCTACCGTCACTGTTCTAACATGATGTTTCGTAGTGATGTATCCTGTAGGATGAGGGTTTAACAGGAGGTTTATCACTACCTAAATAGTTTTTAAGATGATCACTGTAGCTAATCCATAGGAGAGATTCAGGGTTAAATTCACGTCTAAGACCTCTTATAGCCTTCTTAAGGTTTTTCTGCTCAACTCTAGATATTGCTTCAAGATTTTCTAGTTTCTTTCCTTCAACGAATTCTTTAGATAAGGTCCATACGCGTTCTCCTTGACTAGTCCTGATAAGAACGGTGGAAAATCCTTTAGCGCTTCCAACGCTTCCAACAGTAACGTCAGATAGACGTCCTGTGAAATCGGCACATTCTTCACAACCCTTTAGAGCGGCGCTTCTGAACTTCTTAGCATCGCTTTCGAAAAGTAATGCGCCATCTTTGTCATATAGCTTGATGATGTTTTCTTTAACGTCCATTTTCTTTACCAGCTTAATTTCGACTCCCTCCGATTTCAGCTGTTGTATCAGTCTCCCTGGGTGGAAACTCCTAGTGCACATTAAGGCGATTGCATACTTTACTTTTTCAGCGCCACCGGTTCTATAGCGCCAGTTGAATCTTTGAAGAAACCTTAGCCCTGATATCTGGCATGGAGTCCCGACAAAAGCGAGTTTTGACAGTTTATCTAAGTCGTTTGTAGAAGAGTTAACAAGCTCTGAAAGGGAGAGAGTTTGACTATAAACGCTTCCAGCGCTTGCCCTTATCTCTTCAATAGATGTGGCGATACGGGCTTCGCCTTTGAACGGCCCGCTATTAGCTGCAATAATCGCTCCGTCTATTTCACCGTTTTTGAAGAGTGCTTCCAACATTGCTGTGACTACTCCACCGTCCTGAGATTTACGGTTGATTGCTATGGATTTCGCTGTATAAGCTGCTTTGACTTCACCTATATCTTCAGCTGCTTTGGCACCGCCGACTAGACTCCACAGACGCTCATATCTCAGGCCACCTCTGGGGCAAACATACCAACAGAAGGAGCAACCGGTACACATCTTGACAAGAGTTGGCTTGTTATCCTCAGCAATAGAGATAGACTTTGACGGGCAGGCAGCGATACAGCCTCCACATTGAGTACATCTATCGGCATCTACGACTGATGAGACAAGTTTTCTGAACCATATCTTATCAGGAGATTCTATAACACCGCTTTTGGTAGACACCTCATCGATTACATCGTAAGATGGATCAGATATTGCTGAAGACAACTTAGCTACCACCTAGTCTTTTTAACGACCCGCCTTTCATTACTTTAATAATACTTTCAGAACCTACGCGCTTATTGAAATCCGCCAAGGTTTCGCCTCTCTTCCTATTACTTGAGTAATATTCAATTAGTCTTTCAACTGCATTGTTGATATCTCTGGAGGGAAAAGCGTATGCAATCCACTCCGCAAATCTTCCCTCTGCTAAGCATCCGCCTAGGCAAATGTCAAAAGCTTCCTCTAAAGATTCTTCGTTCTTTGCAACACTGGCTCTTAACCCTATATCTGCTATTTGCAGCTGTGCACATGAAGCTTTGCAGCCACTTACATGTATAGTGAATTGAAACGGATTACTCAAACCATCCTTGTATCGTCTGTCAAGATGTTTAGCCATTTCAAGTCCTGTGGATTTTGTATTGGAATTGCCGAATTTGCATAGAGGAGCGCCTGTGCATGCGACTATGCCTCTCTTAAACGGAGTGGGGTAAGGATGAAACCTTCTTACCACAGACTCATTAAGGAGATTATCTACAGAGCCAGTTTTGACGTTGATTATCATTATGTTCTGTCTATTTGTTAGTCTAAGATCATGGCTACCGTATTTTTCAGATACATCAGCTACTTCTATGAGATCCCTAGCATTCATTCGCCCTACAGGTACATTTAGACCAACGTATGTCAAGCCATCTTGCTTCTGCTTATAGACACCCACGTGATCGACGCTTTTGTTCATTTGCAAGCTTCTACCGGAAGTTCTGAACCTGAATGACGCTCTTTTCTCTAATTCATCCCGCACCTTATTCACGCCCATAGATGAGACTAGCATCCTGAAACGGTTGATCGCCGAGTGCTTGTAGTCACCAAAATCTATAAAGAGACTAAGGCAGGCTCGAACAGCCTCAAGAACATCTGAAGTTGACACAAACAGATTAAGATCAGATGCGATTCGAGGATAGTCACTCAACCCTCCACCACCCGATACGTTAAAACCTACTTCACCCTCAAGGTCTGCAGGCGTGAAGGCAAGATCATTTATCTTATAAAGAACACAATCCTCCACTGACCCAGTTATTGCTATCTTGAACTTTCTTGGCAGAAAAGCACTGATCTCAGGGTTCGACAGCACATATTTGTTAACCTCTTCAACGATAGGGTATGTATCGATTACTTCGTCGTCACTCAAACCATGAGCTGGGCAGCTCACTATGTTTCTAGTGGTGTTCCCACATGATTCAACAGATGTTAAACCGACCCTGCCGTACATGCGCCATATCTCAGATAGATCATCTACTTTTATCCAATGTATCTGAATGGCTTGCCTAGTTGTGATTTCTATGAATCGATCATCATAAACATCCGCGTCTTTGGGTCTAATTGAGAATTCATTCGCAACCTTCCCGATCACCCTCGCCTGATCAACAGTTAGATGGCCCCCTGGAATCCTGGTTCTAAGCATGAAACAACCTTCAATACGATCATCATATGCACCAACAAGCCTTAGCTTTCCAATTGCCAAGTCTCCTTCCTTCCTGACTAATCCATCATAGCCTAAGCCCCCGTGCTTAACGACCTTAGCCATGACTTCTGATGGTGTATCCTTGGAGTTGAAAATTGACATCTAATCCACCAAACATTCAAGTCAGGTATTTGCGTCTAAACATGTGTGAATAGGATTGCTTATCCAGGGTATGACTAAGCGTTTTTTCACTTTCATTAAAGTCTTGACTCTGTCAACCTAGATAAATAACGCCGTTATAAAACATTCTGAGAGCAACTATTCAATGGTTAACCATAGAGATTCACCCGACTAAAATAAGGCCTATTCTGAGTTCGAGAATAGATGGTGCCATATTCGGTAAGGCATTGATATTGGAGCTTGACGCAGCCTAGATTAATGTTTAGATTGACATGTCATCGCTGGCTCTATTATATGATAGTAGCATATCAGATAACCCGCTAGAGATGTTTTAATAGTTCGATTGCACAATGTGCAATCGAACTTTAATGGACTGGAGAGAGACTCTGCTTAAGGTTGAGGAGATTGCGGAAGAGAATAGCGTCACCTCATCTACTGTAGCTATGCATATGGGTGTGAAGAAAGAGGAGGCGTCGCTTGCTATGATGCGTCTTCACCAGATGGGTTTTCTGAAGAGGAAGAAGAAGGTGAGGCGATGCCATGACAGGTCCTACATTAACTATTACAACAGGGGATACGAGTACAGGTACTCTCTTAGCAGGCAGGGCATTAGTTATCTTCAGTGGTATCGGAACGGAAGAGCTTCAAAGCAGTTAACTGAGACCGTTTACTTCAACAACATCTACAATAAACTTCCGCGCGACATCGCACTCCAGTTAGCATTGCTCGGCTTGGCGGGAAAGAACTCGAGGTTCAAGAGGTCATCGACTCTATTCAAGCACATTGATCTTACGCCGTTTCCGACTGTTCATTACCTCTCTACGATGATTGAGAATATAAAGTTCAGACAGGAGAGGGATGGAACTGTCCGTGGAATCCGAGACCTACTGCTGCAAGGTTTGAACAGGGAGCGGGTTCTGAGTATGACGACAGCCGAGCGAGAAGGATACTTAGCACTCTACATGTTTGCGGCGACAATAATAGGCATTCTCTTACGTAACGATGAGAAGAAACTGGCCCGGTTCTCCCATGGGTTTGGTGAGCTGGAGCGTATGCTGGTTGAATCGCCCAAACGAAAGGCTGAGGAGAGGTTCAACACGCTCATACCGATCGCTGAAGAGGCATTCAACATGGTCACAGCAAAACTGCAATAGACAATCTAGACAGGAGACCACAGCATAAGTTTGTTCCTCTGGAGAAGACCTTTCCGTTAACGCTTTGAATGCCGAAGGCTCTCAAAAAATTATTGTGGCGCCGGGAGTGGGATTTCTGCATCTAATTAGACGCCAGAATACCATTGCAATTGGTTTCCAGTTCCGCTGTCTTAGTGATGGGTGTGGTGGGCAAACCCTCGTTAGTAGGTTCTTACCAAATGCTTAATCAATAACGCGTAATTATAGATATTGAAATGGCAGAAATGTTTGAGCCCGAATTCCTGGCTGTGATAAAGGGGATAATACTTGAAAAGATAATACCCGGTTCATTTTCAGCAGCCCAGATTGATGATGCTTTAGAAAAGGCCCGAATTGTTAATGAACTGGATGTTGTTCAGTTGCTTCAGAAGCAGGATACATTATGTTCTAAATGTGGTTGTTGTTGTAGGATTTGCACACCGATCGCCATAAAGAAAGATGAACTTAGTCAAATATCTAACTATTTGAGTTATCCTTTGCGGAAGATGCGTAGAGATCTAAATATTACCACCAAAAATGGTCAGATATTTGATATGTATCAATCACCTTGTTTCTTTCTATCAAAAGATAATGTCTGTATGGTATATTCATTTAGGCCGTTTGTCTGTAGAGGTTTTCCTGCTACACACATGATTACTGAGGGATTAGAAAAGAGTAGACCTACTGTTCCCGCTTATTTAGTGGTAATTTGTAAAGCAGTGCAAGCATGGTATGCTCAGAGAGTTATTGGGCGATTGATATCAAGCGATCTTCCAAGCCTAAAACTACACGGGTATGACAAATAATAATGTAAGAGGAGATTTAGAATTCCTGTTTTCAGCACCTCCAAAAAGAATGTAACTCCGTTGAATCACTATCTTCGCAACAAAACCCTGAAGATTATCCGTAAAACGCTGAAGAATTGGAAGTGCAGACATAAGTTTCAGGGATATTACGGTT
>DATBXD010000105.1:0-4110 GCA_036514475.1 Nitrososphaerales archaeon | reverse complement strand
AACATCGTTACGATTTGTAGTAGGTGTAAGCGAATTGCAATTAACCCAGCCCTTGAAACTTCTTTCAGGGTCAACTGTGATGGGTCGGATGTAAATGTGTTTGACATACAGATCGACTGAACCCTTTCCAGTCTTATCTTGCTTTAGATTTCCCGTAATATTATCAGCTCCTTTGAGCCTAAATAGTAGTTCCTCTTTAGCATCGATAGTTGATGTTAATTTTGCTCCATTAACGATTATCTCTCGACCGCCTGCAATCCGAAGCCCAAAGACTTTCTTCAGATATTCTGCAAGCTCGTCAGTAGGGGGAGCAACATCTGGATTCTTGATTATTATTTGCGTTCCTTGATGGTCAAGGAACTTGTTTACAGCTCTATATTGTGGAGGGTCGAATCCTTCAATACTCATTATAAAATAAATCCCCACTTCACCGTTGTTGGTTCTGAACTCCACTTCATTCTTCAGTCTTAAAAGGGCTAACTTGCCGAGACCTTTTTCTCCAATGATTTCGCCCCCCAACGAGGCTTTTGTGTCTTGTCCGTACATGCGGAATTTCTCTACATCCTCAATACCTTCGCCCCAATCTTCGACTATGATTTCATTATTTGAACAGATGATATCTACTTTGTTTGAGCCTTCATCAAAGGCGTTTGCTATCGCCTCTCGAAAAGATTCAAGTGGAGATGGATAAAGTCTGAGAGCGAGTTCGCGTATTATTGTTGGACCAGCTTTATGTTCAAGCTTTACCATATTGTCAACATACTTTGTGCAGTCTTATTTAACATTTATTAACTCGTTGCAAATATGGTTTTGCAACGCATGAAAGGTATCAAATCGATATGTCCCAAATGCAATCAAGTAGGGACGCAAACTATATTCACTAATGGAGTCGCAAAATATCTTAAATTTAGCCATGGGTCGAAGAATGTTTGTTACATTGGAAGAATAAGAAGTCAAGGAGAGGGAATGGGCATGCTTAACAAACCTCAAAGCTTTGAAGATTTCGAGAAGGCTTTAAAGGATATATCGAAACAACTTAGAAAGTTATCCGAATATTATTCACACTCAAAAAGTGGGTCATCAGTTAAGCTTGCTCGGTCAATAGATGATATTCTATTGAAATATGGTTACTGAGATTTTGAAGCGCGATCTCGTATCTTCTTCTTCAGCCGTCCTTCCCACTCAGAATATCTAATCTGCCCTTTCTCCTCCAATACCTCAACTAAAGAGTTGACCATTGTGTCAAGCATTTCAACCTCGTCTGCTATCTGCATAACTTGGTTTGGTTGACTTTTGGAAGGTAGTAAGTATCCTTTTTCGGTCAAGTAGGCTATCATTACGTTTCTTATTACTTCTGAATCTCCCTCTCCGATTTTTCCTTTTAGTTCTTCGTCGACTATCTTCCAAACTCCGTCAGGAAGGGAAACTAAGGCTCTTCTCAATTTCTCACATTTACCTCGATTATCTGTTTGCTTTTTGCCTCTTCCTTACTCTGTTCAGCTTGAGCATTTTGGATAAGTTGTTACCAGCCTTTTATGTTTAGACCAGCTGATTGCGCTGGAGTTTTGCCTATAGCCTTGTGTGTTCTACAGAAGTTGTAGTTTATGATATAACCGTCTAGCCATACCTTTGCCGTTTCATCGTGCTTTAGGCCTCTAGCGGGTCGTAGTCTATCCTTCAAAGTTCCATGTTTGCGCTCGATTATGTTGTTGGTCTCTCTTGCTCGGATTCCTACTCGTCTAACCCATTCTACCTGATTCACCTTATAGTGGCTGAAAAAGATCTTCTTAACCGCTTCATCATAGGCGAATGAACCGTCAGTAAACAGAGCTATTGGTCTTTGAATTTCTAGAGCTTGCTTGAACACCTTCTTAGCGTTCTCGCTTGTCCTTGATTCTGTCAGTAGATGAGATACTAAAAACCTTGTATCAGCGTCTATCATCTCCCAGAAATATCGACCTTCTCCACCAATCTTAATCTCAGTTTCATCATGGTGATATTTGCCAGATAATATAGGTTGAACGGTTTGTATATATTCTGAAACCATCTTACTGTACTTCTGTATCCAACTCAAAATCGTAGTGTGAGAAAGATTCTCTCCAAAAATATCTGATACTTGCTGAGCAACCTTCCAACTCGATAATCCGTCAAAATACAAGTTTAATGCAGTAACGATAACATGGTCGTTTACTCGCATCCGTGGGAAGTGAATATTATTATCTATGAAGTGATGATTGCAGCTCTTGCATAGATATCTTTGGGTATCTCCACGTATCCCATGCTTAACTACATCTTTGCTTTGGCAGAATTTACACGTTTGCATCTTTCAACGTATATCATATGTATATCGTCAGTATATATGTATATCGTTACTATATCGAGTATATGTCAATTAGGCATAATCTATGTACCTTAATCGACCAGAACCCCAAGGAAAAAAGTATATGAGTAACTATATCAGAGCGAGTTAGGTAAACCTCTACTGTAATTATCAGATACTAATCTTCTATCTTCCTAGTTAAGATGACTTCCATGTTGTGGTTTCCGGCATCGTTTCATCGCGCCTCGTATTTGTTCTTGCTTTTCCAATTATCACATTCGAGTCCATTATGCTCTTGAAAGTTTCTTCCAGCGCCTCAGAAAAGATATCCACCTCCCTTAGCACTAGCTCTATTTGCTTCTGTTACAAACCGCGCAGAACACTTAATTACAATCCTTTCATGTAATACAAGTAATAAGCGAAGCGGTATCGTTAAGATTACCCGAAGATATGGCGAAGAGGCTTAACAAGCTAGCTAAAACGATCGAACGCTCCAAGACCTATATTATCAGGAAAGCCCTCCAAGAATACATCGATGAATACGAGGATTACCTAATCGCAATGCATAGGTTAAGCGATAAAGAAAATGTAATAATAACACAGGAAGAACTGGTAAGCAAACTTGGTTCACAAAATAGTTTACAAGTCGTCGGTAAGTCGCGATCTTAGAAACATCGAGCCCAAGCGAGCTGCACGAATACTTTCTGACATAATGAATGGTTTTAGACCAGTACCCTGAGGCTAGAGAGTCCCTGACTGGCGAGTTCAAGAGCCTGCACAAGCTAAGAATAGGAGAATATCAAGCCATATACACCAAGATCGACATACTTAGTATATTAGGAATCAGGCATCAAAACAAAGTCTATGAGTAAGTAGCTAGAAGAGGCTTTAATACAAAGAAGAGATCACATAGAAGAAAATACGTAGAGGAAACTAAATAAGCGGCTGTGTAGTATTTATCAGCGAAATGGCTAATATGAACTATAAGCTGCTTGAAGACCCGCGAATGGCAAGGAAGGCGTTGCAGACACTTCTCAAGACTAAGGAGGAGTTGGACGACTTTATCGATACGCTGGAAATCTTGTCCAACCCTAAATTCAGAAAGAATCTGGAAAAAGGATTAATCGAGGCTCATGACGGTAAAGCGATCAAACTCTCCGGCGAGGAACTGAGAAAGAGATTCAAATGAGTTATGACCCCGAATTTACTCCGCTGTTTCTAAAACTTCTAGGTAAGCAGGGTAAGCAGGTCAGGGAACGTGTTCTAAACGCGATTGCTGAAATTATTACAGACCCAAAGAGAGGCTCGCATCTAGTATTTTCACGGCAAGTCTGCTTCAAATGGAAAATTGGCGACTACGAATGATTTACAAAATCGACGCTCGGAGAAAGACGATCATATTTATCGTTGTAGATCATAGACGACGAATCTACAAACGTCATACCATCTAATATTTTCTAAATCAAACCAAACAGCTTCCAAGCTTTGTTGAACTCAACTATCTTGATGCCTGCAAGAAGGCTAGTGATACATCTCCGGTACTTTGACGGCCTTTCCTTCAGCGGAGATATGCGATACACCGAGTTATGATTTCTCCAATAACATATAGAAACAAGCCATTGATCCGTTAAAGAATAATAAAAGATATTGGATGTCTTTCAAAGGATAATGAAAGATATGCATTGCACTTTCAAGGGATAGTCAAAGATACCCATTACACTTTCAAGGGATAATGAAAAATATCGACAAAGATATCACAGAAAAAACCATAGGGAAAACAGAGAGAAATA
>DATBXD010000104.1:0-7173 GCA_036514475.1 Nitrososphaerales archaeon | reverse complement strand
TGGATTCGAAAGAGAAGCTGATGCTAATAGTCGACCTGTGAGTAGGTTCACCAGGTATCCAGCTAGCTTAGTTGTACCGATATCGAGTGCTAAGCCAAAAAGCCTATCGTGCCTATCGCCAGACTCCAATGTGAGAACAGTGTTTCTCCCCCATATGATAGCCGTTATTATATTACTGTTTGAATGAAGAAGATTTGGTAGTAGCCTCATAGAATCTAAGCTCAATGAGACGTTTTTGTATCCCTTGACTTTTAACGCATTAAGCAGAAGTTCTGAATCAGCGATGACACTCTTAGAACTATTTACACGGTCGATTCTCACCGTAACTTTTGACACCTTAGCCGAGACTTTGAAGGGGGGCGTGAAACCATGAATAACCGTCTTTTGATGGCTTACTCGGCTCTCGGCAGGTACGGTTATCACAATTGACCCGGGCTTTGAAATTGAGCATTGACAGGCCAATCTATACCCTGCTTCAAGATCACGTGTTGAGATCGTTCGAAGCTCATTTTCTGTGGGATCCGTCACTATCTGGCTGTCATTTAGAATGATTCTGCAGCGGCCGCACAATCCTAAATCGGCACAGGGGAACTGAATGTCTAATCCTGCGTCTCTAACAGCATCAGTAATTTTGGTCGTAGGTCTTATTTTAATACGCATACCGTCAGGCTGAAAAACCACCTCTGCCTCTTCTTCACCGAGATATTCGTGTTTTGGAACCAAATTGTCTAGTCACTTCGTTGGTACTATGTCACCTTGGGTGGAGAATACTTTGAGTCACCCTATTTTGAATAGAGGAAGAGCTCTGTTAGGTTTTTCGCCGTCTTCTAACCCAAGCTGTTCCTGCGCAGCATTGACCATCGCTACGACAGGAAAGACATCAGGCGCAGTATGAAGAGGCCCATATAGGCAGTAGTCACCACCTACTGCAGCAGTTATTGCTGCAGCGGCTGCAACAGCCGGTCTTTTTGATTCAAATCCGAATTTCTTTTCACGTCCTCGCCAGGTTGATATGGCGTTATGCGAACCGTTACCAACAGGTAAACCAAGGGATTGCTTTATTTCGAATAGCGCTCTGCTTGCACTTCCAAGGCTTGGTACGTCTATGACACATGTGTCGATAAGTGTTCGGGTCACACCTCTCTGCTCAAGCTTCGGAATGAGTTCATTCACAGCTTTTATTCGCCCATGAGAAGTAAATGACGTCGAAACATATGCAAGTATTACACAGTTCTCTGTATTAGTCGCACGTATCTTGTCAAGTTCAGATTCTTTACTGTCAGGGGTTACTGAATTGTAGATTATTCGATTTGACAAGCCCCATTGTGAGGCAAGTTCTGCGCCTGCTGCTCTTACGTCATCAGTTGAGCCGTCCATAAATAAAGGCCCGTCAAACACATCAGCAGAGAACCTTAGAAAACGCTCCATAGCTTGAGGAGTGGAAGCTATTACATCAAGAGCACTTGGAAGCCCCGTTTTGTCAGATAGTTCTTTCTGGAGATTTACTTGTTTTTCAGCTTCGGCCTTGTCAAACTCGCCTTTAGTAATGTCTTTGACAATTTTATGTTTAGCGTAAAAAATACTCCCCACCATGACTGTTGGTCTTTCCCCAGGGGAACCTCCGAAGCTTACTCCGCTTATCAGGAACTTCTTTTGAGGCACCTTAAATGAATACATTGATCTTCGTTGATGCAGGTATGGAGCAACGTCTAATAAGCCTTGTCTGAATACATGTATGGCAATCGGTGTCTGAAGAACATGTCTAGCTTAAAATTGGATGTGGAAGTGTTTGATCTTCTTTCAAAGATTCCGGGATTTGTTTCAATGACTAAAGTTTCCAGTGGTGATTTAGATTTTATAATAAAAAGTGAATCTGAATATGAGAATTCAGAGTTGCTTGGCTTTAATAACGTTGAGAATACCGGGGTTAAAGAGACTCTGAAAAGTAAATCGATTTACGCAGTGGCATATTACCCAATATTCTTCGAAGCTTCAATAAATATGGAGAGCACATCGTCAGTAGTCATTGAGTCAGATGGGAAATTGATTGGTGAAGAAGTCTATGATGATGAGAAACTTGAGGATCTTAGGAAGAGCAATAACGCGATATTTTTAGGAAAAAACTTTGTGATGTATAAAGACAGAATGCGAATATCTAGAGGAGACGCCAACCTTATTCTTCCATCTAAGTCGATTCCGCATCTGCATGGTCTTCAAGGTAATTATAATGTGGTTTCTGGCAGTCCTTCATCGAAAGTTGACCATTACTTGAAGAATAAGATGAGTGTAAGTGGGGACCCAGATATTGGAACAGTTCTAGTTGGAATCTCGGAAAAGAAACTTGACGAATGAATATTGAGAATCATATCCATTCCATACTTTCCATAAAATAACATACATATTCTCGTACGTTTAGATTGAATGAATCCTTCTTGAAAGATTTAAAGAACCTCAACTGAAAGGGCTTTCTATGGAGCCTGAAGCTGAGGTGGGGGTTTTCGGCGGTTCTGGCCTTTACAGTATGTTGGAAAAATTCACGGAGAAGACCGTTGAAACACCATATGGTATTCCGGGTGCAAAAGTTGCAATAGGTGAAGTTGAAGGTGTGAAAGTAGCGTTTATTCCGAGACATGGTAAGGAGCATCAGTACCCGCCTCACATGATACCTGTAAGAGCAAACATCTGGGCTTTACATTGCCTTGGTGTAAAGAGAATACTAGGGCCTTGTGCTGCAGGCAGTCTTCAGCATCATATTAAACCGGGTGAATTCGTAATATGCGACCAGTTCATTAACTTTACAGATGGTAGAATTCACACGTTTTATGATGGTCCCGAAACTACGCATGTTAGTGCAGCGGATCCCTACTGTGCTGATCTTCGAAAATTGGCGATAGATACGGCTAAGAAATTGAAGATACCAGTGCATGGGAAGGGAACAGTTGTTGTCGTTGAGGGACCGAGGTTTTCAACAAGAGCTGAGAGTAAGTTTTTCTCAAGCAACGGTTGGGAAGTCATCAACATGACTCAGTATCCAGAGTGCGTGCTAGCACGTGAGCTCGGGCTTTGCTATGTTAATATCTCATTGATCACAGATTACGACGTTGGTCTTGAGGGGCATCATGATATCAAGCCAGTTAATCTGGATGAAGTATCAAGGATTTTTCATGAGAATAACGAGAGAGTTAAAGATCTAATTTTCAAGATGATACCCAAGATGGTTGGAGAAACAACTTGCGAGTGCAGTCATGCATTAGACTCAGCAAGAATTCATCTTTGACTAAGTGAGTAAATATGGGAATGATAGATATTAGCAAGAAGATAAGAACTATACCAGGATTCCCTAAGCCAGGTATTCTTTTTAGAGATATCACAACACTGCTAGGTGACCCTGAAGCGTTTAGACAAGTTGTCGACGAGATCACAGATCTGTATAAGGATAAACAGATAGAATCGGTGGTTGCAATTGAAGCTCGGGGATTTATAATTGGTGCCCCAGTTGCTTATCGACTAGGCGCTTCTTTTGTACCTGTTAGGAAGAAGAATAAACTCCCAAGCGAAACTGTATCAGCATCCTATGATCTGGAGTACGGTTCAAACACTATTGAGATACATAGCGACGCTATTAGACCTGGTCAAAAAGTGTTGATAATAGATGATCTCCTAGCTACTGGAGGCAGTGCGAAAGCTGCTGCTGAGCTTGTTGAAAAATTGAAGGGGAAAATAGCTGGCATAGCTTTTGTAATAGAGCTGACTTCTCTCAAAGGCAGGGAGAAACTCTCCAGGTACGATGTTTACTCAATGCTAAAATATGACGATGCTTAATACAACAAGTCTTTCTAGGAGTTGGGAATGAGATGGTTCAAACAGTAAAAGTTACAGAGGAAATGGTTAGGACTAACCTAAGAAACAGGGCCCTTGATTCTAGAAAAGGTCAGAACGGAGTAGTTTCCGTTATAGGTGGAAGCAGGCTCTACCATGGAGCGCCGTTCCTAGCTGCATATGCTGCCCTAAGGTCAGGAGTAGATCTAGTATATCTCTCGGTTCCGCAGAGCATCTCAACAGCGGTTCGAGCGCTTTCACCTGACTTGATAATTATTCCCAGGCCAGATGTTAAGCTCACAACAGGCGCTGTAAACAGACTTCTGAATTGGCTTCCTGAAACGGGTTCAGCAGTCATAGGCCCCGGACTTGGGCATCAAAAAAGAGATGGCGTATGCAAGCTTGTCAGCGAATTAGCTTTGAAAGATATTAAGATTGTTCTCGACGCAGATGCATTGACAAACGATATTGTAAATAAGGTTAGAAATAAGAAATCAGTGATCACACCTCACGCAGGGGAGTTTAAACGTGTTTTCAACGTCGAGGTTGAGAGTTCAGTTGAGTCACGTATTGAGAAAGTAGAAGAGATGGCTAGAAGAAGTGGCGTTACAATACTTTTGAAGGGACCGATAGACGTTATTTCCGATGGTGAAAAAACGGCTCTGAACCATACTGGAAGTCAAGCTATGACTGTCGGAGGGACCGGAGATGTGCTTTCAGGGATTGTGGCGGGGTTACTTGCTAAAGGTTTAGAACCGTTCTACGCAGCTTCAATTGCAGCCTACTTCAATGGGCTTGCAGGGGAGAAAGCAGCTGAGAAAAGGGGGATGCATATAGTGGCTTCAGATCTGTTTAACGAAATACCGGCCGTTATGAAGCCCTTCGACTCAGTCTAGACAAAGTATTTTCTCAAGAAATCAGATCTAAAGCAAGGGAAATAGTTTTGATCCGGCCTTTTCTATTCTTTTACATATAAGTAATTGTCAGAGATATCAGTATCAAGTTTAGTTATTTACGTAGTTTGTTCTTCAGGTGAATTCTTGACGTTCGCAAGTATTTTATCGACAATGCTTGCGATATCAGCAGCTTCATAATCTTCTAGCTTGCCATTGTCTGATAACTCAGGTATTTTTGGGTCTAGCGGAATCACGCCCAGGAAGGGAATCTCCAAGTCTTTCGAAGTCTGTTCACCTTTTGACGGCCCGAATATATTGTATTTTTCACCGCAACCTTGGCATTTAAGATAACTCATGTTCTCGATTAGTCCCAATACAGGAATATCCATAGTCTTGGCCATCTTGATAGATTTCTTAACTATCATTGTAGCAAGATCTTGAGGAGTTGAAACTATTACGACACCATTTACCGGTAGTGATTGATAAACAGTTAAGGGTGCGTCACTAGTTCCAGGAGGCAAGTCGAGAAGAAGATAGTGAAGATTACCCCAATCAACGTCTGTGAACATCTGACGAATAACTCCATTAACTATTGGTCCTCGCCAGACAAGCGCGTCTTCAGGTTTCTCAATCACGAGATTCATCGATATGACTTTTATCCCGAATTTTGTTTCGGCAGGCATTATTCCATGTGGACCGGCTTTAACCTGTCCAAATAATCCAAATACTTTAGCCATGCTCGGACCTGTTATGTCAGCGTCGAGCACACCTACTAGATAGCCGCGCTTCGCTAGCTCAGATGCTAACATCCCGGTTACGAATGACTTTCCAACACCTCCTTTTCCCGAAGCCACCGCGATAACGTTTCTAATACCAGGTTTTTGCAAGTGCGTTATTCCGGTGACGTCCTGCTTGTCACTTGGAGTTGGTCTTATCTCACCTTCGACTTGTGGGTTTTCTTTCTCAGCTCTAGCTCTGAGCTTCGCTCTAACGAAATCTAATTCATCTTCAGTCATTGAAGTAAAATCTATCTCAACAGAGTCAGCTTTTATTAATGCAAGTTGAATGTCACTTCTTATCTTCTCGATAAGAGGACATCCGGGAACTGTGAGGGCGATTTTGACAAATACTTCGCCACCATTTACCTTAACCGCTTTAACCATGCCTAATTCAACGATGTCCATCCCAAGTTCAGGGTCGATAACCGACTTTAGTGCTTCGATAACCGCTTGTTTACTCATGATTGGGTCTACGGGTGGTTTTGAACCAGATGCCGGGGACTTGACCTTTTTTGATTTAGCCATCCTATTTTAGCCCACTTTCAAGGGGTTAATAAGTATAAACTGGTAATAATCTGCAATTGAATTTGTCTAATTGTGGAATGCTACTAAGATGATTATCTCTTGTTGTTGGATGGGTTAAACTCTTGTGGACTGAAAACTCCGAACCCGACAAAAACATTTCAATACTTATGTCCTCTAGATCATAGATAAATTATTCTGGAATAAAAGTGTTCTATCTGATGTAATCACAGGGAGAAGAATTAACTGCTAGGATGGATTAATGATAGTTTAGACGTCAACCTAGACAAAAACAAGTACAAGCGAATATTGTGTTTACAATTTGATCCATTCAAACATATTGTGTATATGGTGTTTTGGTTATTAATAAAACAGTTTCACACATTTTTTGACTGTGAAGTTACAGATTCTAAAGCATATTATAAGATTCGATTAAGATATGCGTGATTTGAACCAGTTAGTAATCACTTCTTTCGCACATGGATATCCTCCGTCAAGATAAATAGCGCCAATCAGAGCTTCAAGAGTTTCGGCTAGAACGGTCGCCACATCCTGCACGGCTTGCTTTCTCTCGCCTTGACCTAATATGATATCATCTCCAATCTGCAGCTCACGAGCGATTGATGCTAGTTTTTCTTCGCTTTCTAGCTTCATCTTTCGCGTAGTTATATCCTCACGAGTTTTGCAACCTTTTTCTATTAACAGATCAATCAAAATAGTTTTCAACACTGCGTCACCAAGGGTTCTAAACACTTCTTGATCTTGCAAGTTAATGTTAAGATACTTCTGCTCGTTCGCATATGCTTTCCTAGTTAACGCACGTTTTAACAGATTTCTATCTGAGAACGTATACCCTAACCTTTCTTCTATCAATATTAATCGGGACCTTTCAACACTAATCATTAGTGTTTAAAGACGGCAGGCTTCTTGAAATCTTTCTTAGATAGTTGTTTTAATAATTCACTGTGTCTTTTGGAGTCCTCGATCAAGTGCTTGAGTAGATTGACAATGCGTTCATTCTTTATTTTGCCGCTCTTAATCAAGTATTCGTATTTCTTTACAATATTTAGTTCTTCATTGGCTATAGCGGTCAATTCTTTCCTTAAAGCTTCTTCACCTATGAAAGCGACGTCAAGATTCAAATCTTTTGTGATTTC
>DATBXD010000103.1:0-2986 GCA_036514475.1 Nitrososphaerales archaeon | reverse complement strand
AGGTGGCACAACTGCGTAATGTAAGTGTCGGTGATAAACTTGCTGGGCGACATGGTAATAAGGGTGTCATCTCCAAGATTTTACCAGTGGAAGATATGCCTTATATGGCCGACGGTACTCCTATAGATGTTATCCTGACACCTCTTGGAGTTCCTTCACGCATGAATCTTGGCCAGATATTAGAAATGCATCTCGGTCTTGCCGCTCATACTCTAAACTATCAAGCTATCGTGCCACCATTTGCCGGCGCTACTGAAGATGAGATTAAAGAAGAGCTTGTAAAGGCCCAGTTTAAAGAGTCAGGCAAGGTTAAGCTTTTTGACGGTCGTACTGGCAATGCTTTTGATCACGAAGTTGCCATAGGTTACATGTATATTCTCAAACTTCACCACATGGTTGAAGATAAAATACATATGCGTTCTATCGGTCCTTATTCTCTCATCACTCAACAGCCTCTAGGTGGTAAGGCTCAAAACGGCGGGCAACGATTTGGAGAGATGGAAGTTTGGGCACTTTTGGGTCATGGAGCAAGTCATACCCTGCGTGAGATGTTGACTATAAAGTCTGATGATATTGTAGGTCGCTCCGCTACATTTGATGCCATAGTTAAAGGAGAAAAGATTCCTGAACCGCATTTGCCAGCTTCTTTTGATGTTCTTTTAAACAATCTTCGCGGTCTTTCGCTTGATGTAGAGTTGAAAAAAAATAAATTAGATAATCCTCAAGAAAATGAATAATTACAAGACAAAAGCCAACGAAGCTACCCAGTTTGATTCTATAAGCATTAAACTTGCTTCTCCAGAGCGTATTAAGGAGTGGTCATATGGAGAGGTAACTAAACCAGAGACTATTAATTATCGTACTCAAAGAAGCGAACGCAATGGTCTTTTTGATGAAAAGATTTTTGGACCAGATAAGGATTATGAGTGTTATTGCGGTAAATATCGCGGTATCAGATACAAGGGTATTGTTTGTGAAAAATGTGGTGTTGAGATAACCCGCTCTATTGTACGTAGAGATCGCATGGGTCATATAGAGCTTGCTACCCCTGTAGCTCATGTTTGGTTTCTTAAAAATATTCCTTCCAGAATATCTCTAGTAATGGGTATTCCCGTGTCAGATCTGGAAAAGGTTGTGTACTTTGCTGGTTATATTGTAACTTCTGTTTCAGAGACAGAAAAAACTCGTGTATTGAAAGATCTGGAATCAGAATTTAAGGCAAAAACCAAGACCCTTAAAGATGATAAAAGCAAGCTAGCTTTAAAGGAGTTAGCACTAAGTACTCGACGTGACATAGAATCTCTTATTCCCGGAAGAGTATTAAATGAAATTGAATACCATCGATCAAGTATTAAATATCCGACTATCTTTGAAGCGGGTATAGGCGCAGAAGCTATTTATAATATTTTAAAAAATATTGATCTCAGTAAGTTGTTTAAAGAGCTTGAAGTAAGTTTTGAACACGCTTCTTCAGTAGAAATTGCTCGTTTGAACAAGCGAATGAGTACTGTGCAGTGGATGATTAACTCTAATATCAGACCAGAATGGATGTTTCTGATACGTATTCCTGTTATTCCACCAGCCATTCGTCCTATGGTGCCTCTTGATGGTGGGCGCTACGCTTCTTCTGATGTCAACGATCTTTATCGACGTGTTATCAATCGCAATAATCGTCTGAAAAAACTTAAAGAAATAAATGCTCCGGATGTTATCTTGCGTAATGAGAAGAGAATTCTCCAAGAAGCAGTTGATGCTCTCATAGACAACACTATCAGACATTCAAATGTTTCTAGTAATCAGTCTCAACGTCGACCTCTTAAATCATTGTCAGACAATCTCAAGGGTAAAAGAGGTCTCTTTAGGCAAAATCTTTTAGGTAAGCGCGTCGATTATTCAGGTCGTTCTGTTATTGTGGTTGGACCTGATCTAAAGCTTCATCAATGTGGTCTTCCGAAACACATGGCTTTGGAACTCTTTAAACCTTTTATCATCTCTGAACTTCTGAAACGGGAGTTTTCTTACAATATTCCCGGAGCGCGTCGTCTTATAGAAGACGCTATCCCAGAAGTCTGGGCAATTCTGGAAGAAGTTATTAAAGGTAAATATGTTCTGCTCAACCGTGCTCCGACTCTGCATCGTCTGGGTATTCAAGCTTTTCAGCCTGTATTGATTGAGGGTAATGCTATTCAACTTCATCCTTTGGTCTGTACAGCTTTCAACGCCGACTTTGACGGTGACCAGATGGCAGTCCATGTGCCTTTGTCTGAAGAGGCTCAAGCTGAAGCGCGTCTAGTAATGGCGGCAGACAAGAATATTTTGAAGCCGGGTAATGGTGAACCAGTACTTTCTGCAAAGCTTCTAGACATAGTATTAGGTACATATTGGGTGACTAGGATTCTTGATGGCAAGAAAGGGGAAGGTAGGTATTACTCCAATCCTAACAGTGCTATCTTGGCATATGAGTTCGGTGTAGTTGATCTTAGGGCTAAGATTCATGTTATTCCAAGCAAAACAGAGAGGTATAAACAATTTGAAGGCAAAATATTTGAAACTTCTGTAGGACGTCTTTTATTCAATAGCATTCTACCGAAAGATTATCCTTATCAGAATCACGAGATGAGCCGTAAGAAGATGTCAGAACTTGTCGATAATTTAATTGAATGTTACGGCATTGAGAATGTACCGTCGATTATGGATAACATTAAAGATTTTGGTTTTCGTTACGCTACTTATTCTGGAGTAACTTGGGGACTTGGTGATGTAAAAGTTCCCGCCGGCAAGAAAGACATTATTGATAAAGGTCACATAGAGGTTAATGAAATAGTTAATCAATATAGAGAAGGACTTTTATCTAAACGTGAACGTATCATAAGATCAGTAGAAATTTGGCAAAGAGTGAAGTCTGAAGTAGAAAAACTTATTCCGGGCACTCTTGGTATTGATGATTCTGTCTATGACATGACTTATTCAGAGGCTAGAGGTTCTC
>DATBXD010000102.1:0-4327 GCA_036514475.1 Nitrososphaerales archaeon | reverse complement strand
CTTATGATTTCATATCTGATTATCAAATGAACGTTTCTTTCCAGATGCGTCAATTAAGCTCCTGCAAATTGAGGTTCTAATATCTGCTCCAAAAAGTGCATCAGTTCTATATCTTCTCCAAGATAAAGCACAATTATTCTTCCACTCGCATAGAAATGTGGTTTTCCGGGCCAGTCTAATGCGTGTCCTTCAATAGATTCGCCGTCATTTGAAATCTTTGCTGCTTCTATCGTCGCTGACTCAATATTCTCGTAGGTGAATATTCTCAATGTTTCGTTATTTACGTGAAGTAAGTTGCCTTTCACAGTGAAGAATGGCTGGCTAATTTCTTCTCCTAACTGCACTTCTAAACCTTCTGCACTAAGCCGTTTAATCAAGCCATCCATGTCTGGACAAGATTTCTTAGGATCTTGAAACCATATGTGTTGCACCCAATGTTCAAAGTTCATTCCTGGGTGACCTTCGGGCAAATAGGCCCAAGATGGTGAATTCTGTTCCTTTGTTGTTTCAACTTCAATTAGAATAAGAGTTCTGTTCTCATCATAATTGTAATGCACCCAAGTGTCAGGCGTTGGTTGAAACTCTTCTTGGGAATACGCTACGCAGGTAAGGTATGTTTTAAACTTCTGTATCTCATCATGAAGAATCTGATATTTTATCTCATTCTCATTTGTATTTGAACTAGTGGATATTCCATATCCTAAACCCAATCCTACTACAAATAATAAGACTCCAATCGCGATAACATTCTTTGAAAACATGAGTGATTATGCGATATGGTAGATTAAATTCTTTTTCTGGACTGTAAATCCCTATTCTTAATGCATTCTTACTTGTTCAACATCACTTTTGCAGCAACAGCGTCACCGACATCGCTGGTGCTCGCATTTCCACCCAGATCATATGATTTGACCTTGCCTTCCTTTAATATTTCTGCCACCGCCCTCTCAACTTTCT
Source organism: Nitrososphaerales archaeon (assembly GCA_036514475.1). Lineage (GTDB taxonomy): Archaea > Thermoproteota > Nitrososphaeria > Nitrososphaerales > JACPRH01 > DATBXD01. Next base: position 3,370 of record DATBXD010000102.1, on the reverse strand, counting down.
TAGCTGAGTCTTTGAGGCCGATATTATCTAGCAGAAGGCTGCCTGCAAGTATTGTTGCAATTGGATTTACTTTGTTCAACCCCTTATATTTTGGAGCTGAACCATGTATTGGCTCAAACATAGATGTGCCATTTGGATTTATGTTACCACCCTGCGCCATACCTAAACCTCCTTGAATCATAGCTCCGAGGTCAGTTATTATGTCGCCAAACAAGTTTGGCGTCACAATTACCTGGAACCAGTCCGGGTTTTTTACAAACCACATAGTTACTGCGTCGACGAATGCGAAATCTGTGTTGATATTAGGATATCCTTTTGATACTCCTCTAAATATCTCTCTCCACATTCCATACATCGCTATTACGTTCGCTTTGTCAACTCCGGTGACCTTTGTTCTTTTGTGGTCAACTGCGTAATCAAAGGCGTATTTTATCACTCTAGTCCCTCCTTCTCGACTCAATATTCCTAGTTGGTAAGCAACTTCTTCAGAATCTGTCTCAACGTCTATTCCGAACTTAACATTGTACATTTCTCTGACTAACTCTAAGTTGTTCCTTGTTTTTCCTTTTTTTACTCTCGCCCCAAGTCCTACATAGAAGTCTTCGGTGTTCTCCCTAACTACTGTAAAGTTTATGTCTGAAGGGGTTTTATTCTTCAACGGTGTCTCAACTCCTTCATAAAGCTTAATCGGCCTTAGATTCACATATTGATCCATGTAGAATCTGAGTCTAAGAAGTATTCCTAGTTCAAGTACTCCGGGTTCTATTCTGGGATCTCCTAACGCTCCGAGAAATATTGCTTTGTATTTCTTCAGCTCTTTTAAGGTGTCTTCACTGATTAATTCTCCAGTTGCAAGATAATGATCCGCTCCATGAGGGAAATCTATCCATTCGATTTCAAAGGAGTCAACTTCACTAACCGCATCTAGGACCTTTCTTCCTTCTCTTACAATTTCAGGTCCAATGCCATCCCCTCCAATTACTGGAATCTTGTATGTAGTCATGGTATCCCATAGCTATCAAAATAACGGCTCTATAAGTTTAATCGGCTCTGCCCTTCTTCTAGATGACTGTGTTGGTAGTCAATGAATTGGTGAGTACCGTATCAATTCTTTCAAGTGGAATATTCATCTCTTTTACCACAGTTTCTTGGTATATTCTTAATGCTTCAACGTCGTTACTGACTCCGACTATTACCGCTATTCCGCTTGATAAGATGCTTATTTTTACATTCTCATCGTAGTGGAAGGTTACCCCTTTTTTAGCCTTCACTTCGATTGCCAACCCTTTCTTCACAATCTTCTCTGTTAGTTTTCTTATGTCTAGGTTAAGATTCTCTCTAGGTGTTACGGCTAGGACTCTTCTCCCTTTATCCCTCCCGCATAGGTCTCTCACTAGCCTTCGTTCGATAGGTTTCGGTTTTGACGCTGGTTTTTCTCCGCATACTGAGCATGCTGATTGCCGTTCTATCTCTATCTGGTCAAAACTAAGGTCTTTTATATCAAAATATGTGAGTTTTCCAGCTAAGTTAGGCTTCTTACATGTGAGTATGCGTATAACTTCAGATGTTTCAATGCTTGCTATGATATTGAGCAGAGACGGATGAACTCCTTCAGTTCCACATTTCGGAAGTTGATCATCCTCCAAATTAGGTGCAAAACACTCTATGCAAGGTGTCTCACGTGGAATAATAGTTGAGGCTGAACCTATTGTCCCAATAGCTGCACCATATACATAAGGTATTCCAGCTTCCACGCATGCTCTATTAACCACATAGCGTGTTTCTATTGAGTCGAGGCCATCAACCACAACGTCTACTCCCTTAATTAGATCGTTGACACTGTCTTGGTTAACCGACAATGTTAATGCTTCTAACTTCAATCTTGGGTTTATCGACTTTAGCTTCTTTTCAGCAACTTCGGCCTTTGGATAACCTATGTCTTTCGTATTGTATAGACTCTGCCTGTGAAGATTGGAGAGCTCCACTACATCCATGTCAACGATCCTCAGGCTTCCAACACCCATCGCCGTGAGCTGGAGTGAGATGGGTGACCCCAATCCACCCAATCCAACGATGCAGACTTTTCCATCTTTAATCTTAGTCTGCCCATCGTAACCAATTTCATCCAATATAATTTGTCTTGAGTATCTTTCAAATTCCTCCTCGGAAAAACCCATAGCACTATCCTCCGCCAACTGCTGGGAGAAGCATAACCTCATCTCCGTCTTTCAGCTGAGTGTCCAGATTAGATAGGAATCTGATGTTCTTTCCATTCACATAGAAGTTCAAAAGTCTCCTAGGTTCACCTGTAGGTTCGAGCACTTTTCGTTCAAACTCTTCGCCATATTTGGCCGCGAGAACCGAAACCATTTCTCTAACAGTTGACGCATCGACATTTATTTCCTTATTTCCTTGAATTACGCTTGCAAGTACTTTCGGGACTGAGAATCTTATTGTTGTCACTCACATCACCTTGAAAATATCTTCGCTAAAGATTGAATATCAGGTTCTACGAAAATTGGTTTTGGAAGATGATTTGAAACAGCTTCCGGTGTCTTTAAACCGTTGCCTGTCACAAAACAGACTACGTTCTCGTCACGATCTATTTTTTTATCGTCTATAAGCCGCTTCAACGCAGCTATAGTAACTCCTCCAGCCGGTTCAGTGAATATTCCTTCAGTTTTGGCTAGAAGTATAATGCCGTCTATTATTTCCTGATCAGTAGGGTCCTCTGCGTAACCGTTGGTGCTTCTTATCTTTCTTAGAGCATAAATGCCGTCTCCAGGATCTCCTATTGCGAGGCTCTTAGCTATCGTTCTAGGTTTTTCAACAGGCGTTATTTCATCTTCTCCTTTCTTAAACGCTTCTACGATAGGTGCGCATCCAGCTCCTTGAGCTGCGCTTATCTTAGTGTTTAGATCTTTAAGTAGACCTACCTTGACAAGCTCCTCAAGTCCTTTGCTTATAGAGCATAGTAACGCTCCGCTTGCTGTAGGTACAATGACGTGGTCAGGAGCTTTCCAACCGAGTTGTTCAGCAACTTCAAAACCAAGGGTCTTAGACCCTTCGACATAATATGATCTAATGTTCACATTAACTACTCCTATTTGGTATAAATCCGCAGCCTGAGTTAGTAATCTATTAGCGTCATCATAAGTTCCTTTTACAGCAACCACTTGCGCACCATACACCGATGCTTGAATAATCTTCGTAGGTTCAATATCTGATGGTACAAAGATGTAACAAGGTATTCCGGCTCTTGCAGCGTGAGATGCTGTTGCTGCTGCTAAGTTACCTGTTGATGGGCATCCTACTGCTTTTAATTTGAACTCGATTGATTTTGATACGGCTACTGACGCCGGTCTATCTT
>DATBXD010000101.1:0-2928 GCA_036514475.1 Nitrososphaerales archaeon | reverse complement strand
ACTCTATACTTGATATGTATAGAAGATTGAACCGCAACGACATAAACATTATAATAATATGCGGCACAGTAATTAGCTTATACAATATAATAGATGTTGACAAAGTTGGTAAAGAAACTCAATCCCCTGTTTTGTCAATATCCTTCAAAGAATCCGGAGGACTTGAAGAAAACATCAAGCACCGCTTCCGTAATAATTTCGACAAAAAGCTGGATTCCTACAGAAAACTTGGCACCCGTCAACGAGTCGAATTAAATACAGGCTACGAACTCTATGTGAGATCATATGGAATAGATAAAGATCAAGCAAAGAAAGTTCTAGATAAATTTACATTACAGGGCTCTATACCAGAACCTATAAAATTAGCCAAACTCCTTTCAAGGGCCAAACTCGAATCGGATGATATAAACGAGCGGTGCTCCAATAGTTATTGTAGAAAAAAGTATCCTACTTTTTTCCTAATATTATCTGATAAATATCGTTATATGTAAGGTTCTGAATGTAGCTGATGGTTTCTATAAATGGCTATATTTTCAGGTAGGGACAGAGTTAGTATTCCTGGGGTTAGCACTATGTTACTTAATCGTTTAGCACAACATGATATTTTGTCTTTTGAAGATCTAGCTAGAACTGACCCAAACAATTCACGACTTAGGTTAATCAGTGATAAACTAGAAGTTTGGATTAATTACGCTCGTAAGATAATTGCTGAAGAGGTTATCAGAGATATTTCAGTTGGGCGCGATAGAGATACTATTTCTGTCAAGTGCAGTAAAGTATATGATGTGTTTTTCACGCTGGAAACTGTTAAAGTAAAACTAGAGATTTACGAATATTACGTAGACGTGGATAGACGTGTTTCCGATAAATACTATGAGTTTATTTTCTCAATTAATAAAGAACATCGACAGTACGCGTCCGGCTCTTGGTATGATTATGTGCAAAGAGCAGAGTCAATAAAGATGCTCACTACGACCCCCAAAGTTGAGGAGCCTTTGAAAGAGGATGTGAAGGAGATACCTTTCAATGAATTACTATCTTTATTCGCTCCGGAAGTTCTTAATTTAGGCGATGTGCCACTGTTAAAAGAAGTCCTTCTCCACCTCCTTTTTGCAGACAGGCTTAACGTATTGGTCTCAGCACCCCCTTCAATAAGCGCCAAGACTTCCTTAGGCCGTGCCTTACAAAGTTACGCATCTGCTTCCTTTAGTCATACTTGTGGAAGCCGACTTAGTGTTGAGGAACTCGCCAACAGGATGTGTGAATTAAATGAAGGGGTGGTATTACTTCAAGGATTAGATTCTACTACTGCTGAGGAAAAAACTGTACTCAGCAGTATGTTATCTCTTCAGAAGGTCGAAATGAGCCATAGATTTGGAGAAGACTTTCCTACAAAGATCAGTTTCTATGCTCAGACAAATGCTTCTGAAAACAAAAGTAATCGCAAAACAAGCAAGAAAAATACAAACTCACTTATAGTTGATTCAGAACTATTGCAATTCTTCCACTGCGTAGTTCTTGCTAGTCAATACTCTATAACTGAGTTTGAAACGATTTCACGCTTTATACTTAAGGCCTCGTCAAATACCGGAGACGACTTAAAAAAGCTAAATATCTATTTACAAAAAGCTCGTTCAATTCAACCTAAACACGACGGCCCTCCAGAAGAAGTTTATGATTTTCTCAAAAACATTTACAAACAAAGAGAAAAAATTGTTATACCTGTTACCCCTGAGATTGGAAAAGGGGTAATTGAAATCGCGAAGGCTCACAGTCGAATTAGACTCAGCCCCCGAGTTACTCGAGAAGATTTTCTCTATGCTTTAGGCCTAGTGCAATCATGTCTTAAGACATGTGGGTTTCAGCCAGTCGAAAAGAAGGAATAACTCATAGTACATTATTCACATTAATGTTTTGAGCTAATCTTTCCCGTTCTATCATAGAGTAATATGAAATCGTAATCGCAATACCGTAAATAGGCAGCAGAATCAAGGCTGCTAAAGTGGCAATAATGGTACTAAATGGAAATGGCAAAACCAATCTGAAAACACCATTTACAATCAAAGTCATTGGAACAATAATTAAAAACAATAGTAAGATAAGGCCAAGTGTCTTCATCAACCTGAGATTAATCAGGTCTTTACTTCTACTCAAACTAGCTAAAGTATTGCGTCTCTCAATTACCACAACTGGAATTACCAAATTGAATATTACTGCGACGTAGATTCCAGGAATAATTAAAGCGATAAATCCTACTATTATCAACACTGACGATAACAAACTTGCTCCTAATATTGAAGGTAAAATCTCAGTAATTTCGTTAAGAATCTTTAGTTGATTCACCTCTCTTTTATCCAAGATATCGGATGTTATTTTGACTGCCATTGCAAGCAACACAGTGTAAATAACCCAGTCAACAGATGCTAAGAAAATAGTGACAAGAAGAATCTTCACAACGTCAATAAATAGTTCCCTAATTCCAACTAAACTATAATCAAGCACAGAAATGTTTACGGGTAGATTAGAGAATGTTATGGCCGAAACAACTCCGCCTACTAAACCAAGCAGTATGAAAGGAACCGCAAAATCAACGAATCTAGTAGTGTATATTGAAAAGGTTTTGACCATTATATCTATATTTGATATATCTGCATTAATCTTATCTTCACATAGCTCCATCCAGAATCTGAACTTATTCTTTTAATAAATGCTTTAAGTATATTCTTCAACGTCTATCCTCGCCCAATTAATTAGATTCTAACAGACATCCTAAATGTAGAGTGCAAAGGATAATGTCAGTTTCTAACAGTGTGCGTTATGCCATGGAGTCATGGCGAGAAGTCTTGAAGAGAGGATCAGGGCTGTTCTTCTTTACACCGAGGGGGGTAAGGAGGCAAAAGAGATTTCGGCTGTATTGGACATATCAGA
>DATBXD010000100.1:0-2335 GCA_036514475.1 Nitrososphaerales archaeon | reverse complement strand
TTTGGCTTAACGTGAATTGGGAAACCAGGTTCCCTGCTTACCAAAACACCTGAGTCAAGAAGTAACTTTGTTTTGTCACCATTTAATAGAAATGATGATCTGCCAACTTCCCGAGCAGCTCCTAATGCAGTAATATTCAATATTCTTTAACATCCATCCGTTTACGACAACCTTTTGAATGTCTATTCTTTAAGCTTTGTCATCGCGAATAACATGACTATAGAAATAATTACAAAATCTGCTGATTTCAAGGGGTTATCTCTGATAACTGGTTTTCATGGCATTGGCGCCACCGGTTATTGGGCGGTTAAGTACTTGATTCAGAAACTTGGGGCTCAGAGAGTGGGTGTTGTTGATTTCGGTATCGCTACACCGATGACAAGTACAGAGGAAGGTAGAATCGCCACACCCTACGAGCTCTTCAGGAAAGGAAACCTCATTTTCTTCAAAGTTGAGACGCCACCTTACAAAAACGAGGATATGTTCTTCTTTAGAGAATTCGCAGACTTTATCGTCGACTCAGGCTTTAAAGAAGCTGCGCTAATAGGCGGGCTAGACTCTAGGTTGAAGAATGACAAAACTACCTACAGACTAGTGAAAACTTCAGCTTACAAACCAGAGGGTGAATTGGCTGATGCTAAGATCTTAGATGACGGTCAAATAATTGTCGGGCCCGTTGCAGTAATGTTGAACCGTCTTGAGACGCGCAATTTCCCCGCGTATTCGATTCTTGCTTATGCTTCAGTTGAGCGACTAGACCCCAGAGCCACGGCGGCAGCAATTGATGTTTTATCTGAACATTATGGATTTGAAGTTGATGTGACGCAGCTGCTCAAAGGTGCTGAGTTCATAGATGCGGAGGTTACTAGGCAAGAGTCGCAGATCAAGAAACAAACTGATAATATCTATACATGATATGAAACTATTCTAGATTCTCAAGAATTTTAAAAATATTATTCACAGTCTTCAACGTGCTTCTATCAAGCTTCACTAGGCTCGTAGGAAGTTTCTTCCTGATCTTTGAAGCAAAAGTTCTATGTTGTTGGTTGCAAGCAACTAAGATCACGTTTGAGAACTTACTTTTCTCAAGAATCTTAATCACATCCTGAACCATGAAAAGTTGGAAATCAAACGACGAACTAGGCCTTAAAGAACTCTCATATTGGGATAATGGAAAAACATCTGAAACCTCTATTGGAATCAAACCAAATGACATTGAAAGAAAACATATCTGTACGTTTTCCAAAAGATTCGTTTTCTTTGAAATTAGTGCTAAACACAAAGGTGACTTATAGAGCGGCCTCATTTCATCTTCCGGAAGTATTAGCAGTATCTTCTTTGTGAAAACTATGTTGTTTACCAGTTTCTTACGATGTCTTAATAGCTCTGGACGCGAAAAGTCTTCTGAACCGTAGAAGAAAACAGCTTTTGATTTGGATTGAAGAGATCCCTCTTCGAAGAAATATGTGTATTTGCCAAGGCTTAAGAACGCATTCCACAGTCGCGGATGACATCTTGCTTTGGCACCTAAATGCTCCCAAAGTCGCCCCTCATGAATAGCTTCTTTGCTTTCAGCGACGGCCTTTAGGAGAATATGAAGGTTATGCAGAGCCAAAGTGTTTGTCCTCTCTTCTTTTTCAAGAGAAAGAAGTTCTTTAGGTGTGTGAGTTAGGCAGACTCTACATATACAAGGAAAGTACTTTAAATCTTTCAATCTAACCGTTCCAGCATCAGTAATGTATCTGTCGTCTCTGGCAAACAAGATATATGATGCTGAATCAAACATGTCGCAGCCTAGAGCGATTGCTAATGGAATGGTTAGGGGATGACCAGCCCCAAAAAGATGAAGAGGCTTGTTTAGAGGAAGATTCTTCTTGGCGGTCATTATCATAGATGATAGTGTTTGAAAATTATAGGTTTCCATAACTTCGGTGGGACTACCAAGTGCAAAGACGTCAAAGTCCATCATGGAGGTCTTTTTCGCGGATTGCTTTATCAGATCTAGGAATACTCCACCCTGAACCGGACCAGTCCAAAGAATATCCTTACGGCTCACTATCGAAAGGGATTGTTTCGCGGCTTCTAGTGTCGCTTCCACGGTCATTTTAGCAAACGATTTCTTAGCTCTTGAACCAGTTGGCTTATCAAGAATAACAGCAATATCGGTACTAATAGATTCTTGAAATTTCGTCATCTTCTCAATTGTAACATCGAGGTCTCCGTATTCAAGCACCTGATACCCTCCTGAATCGGTCATAACTACCCCGTCAAAGTCTATGATTCGGTGGATGCCTTTAACGCTGGCTGAATCTCCATAATTCTTCAAAGTTAGATA
>DATBXD010000099.1:0-7871 GCA_036514475.1 Nitrososphaerales archaeon | reverse complement strand
GAGATATCTACACAAAGATAACTACTGAGAAAAGTGCTGGACAGCGGTCTGCCGACGTAGTTATGATACCCCTGCCTCTTCAACTCACACTACTAAGTGATGGACTACTTGAGAAATACATTACTCCTGAATCTGCTGCTTACCCAACTCAATTCAAAGATGCCAATGGATTTTGGACTGCTGTGATACTCCTCCCGATGGTACAAGTGTACAACACAGAGAAGGTTTCAGTAGCCGAAATTCCTAAGACAATAGACGACTTGGTCTCCTCGAAGTGGAACGGTCGAGATGTCATTCACGACATAACTTTGGGCACGACTGGAACAGAGTACCTCGCAACGTTAAAAGAAGCGATGGGAGAGGCTAAGTGGAGATCATACATCGATAGGCTAGCGGCGAATGTAAAACCTATGAGGCACGCATCAGTCTCTGGTGTGGCGACCACCGTAGCATCTGGAGAGCGTCACATAGGATTGAGTGTGTATATGCACGACCTTATTTCAAACAAGAACCGTGGAGCACCTATCAGCCAACTCAAAATTGAAGGGCTACCAGTTCTCACTAGCGTTGTCCCAGCAAGTTTGGTAAAGGGTGCTGACCATCCCGTGGCTGCGAAGCTCTTCATAGACTTTATTCTATCGGCAGATGGGCAGAAGCTTGTCGGGAACACAGAGGTTAGGATAGCCGCACGCCCCGGAGTTGATGCAAAGTATACACTTGGAACGGTACTTCCAGGCACACAGGTAAACGATCTCTATATGTTCCCCAACGCAGATACAAGACAGAATTCAGCTAGCTACATAACACTCTTCAAACAACTATTCACAAGCTAAATGAAAACATCCCTTTCGTACGGCAAGTGAATTGGGAAAAACAATTTCAATGTAGTGTAATAATCAAGTGAACATACCCGGATTATTGAAGAATCATCGAAGAACTAAACGTTTCATTAGTTCTTCATCGAAACAACCGGTCTCAAAATTCCTTTCAAGAGCGTTCATCCCACTTGTGATCATTGTCATGAGTGTACTAATAATATTACCCGTAGGTGCACTCCTTTTCGGAAGCTTCTGGAGTTCAAGACCAGGTACCCCTGGCTATCTGACATTAGAAAACTATGCGAAGACATTCTCTGATGTTCGAAGCCTCAAATTGTTGACAAATAGCCTCTTCTATTCCTTCGGGTCTGCTCTCTTAGCTACATTATTGGGTATAATTATCGCATTCATAACCAGTAGGACCGACACTCCTCTACGAGGCCTATTCACCTACATACCGTTTCTATCTCTAATAACGCCAGGAATAGTCAACAGTATTGCATGGGTCTACCTATTGAGCCCTAATACCGGGTTGATCAATGTCTTCTTCAGAACCTTACTAGGTTTAAAATCAGCTCTATTTGACATATACTCAATCTGGGGAATGATTTGGGTTGCAGGGCTATCACTTTTTCCCCTTGCATATGTCGGTGTGAGGGCTGCATTAGTATCTCTTGATTCGTCTCTTGAGGAAGCTGGTAGGATTTCCGGTGGGGGAATCAAATATGTGATATTTCGCGTAACTCTCCCCCTCGTAATACCAGCGATACTCTCCGTATTCCTATTGACCTTCATAATAGCCTTTGAAGGGTTTGATACCCCTGCGATGATAGGCATTCCCGGGAACATAGATGTCTACATGGTGGATATTGCTAGATCTATCATCTACATGGTTCCACCCAATCATGGGTTGGCGGCATCTAAATCCATTATAGTGGTCTTCATAACCTTCATACTAATATATCTCTACAGGCGCGCCATCAAGAGGACTGAGAAGTTCGTTGTAATCACAGGCAGGGGGTATTCACCCAAGATTATGAAACTTGGGAGATGGAAATATCTAGGCTTAGCATTCCTCCTTGGATATCTTGTTGTTGATATTATATTGCCTTACTTCACACTCCTGATGGCTTCCTTCCACCTCTTTTGGGACCCAGGAAGATTATTCAAGAACTTAACGCTTCAGAATTATATTGAGCTCACCACATACCCATCATTCCTTACAGGCACTTTCAACAGCATCCTAATATCAGTCGTGTCTGCAACTGTAACAATTGGCGTAGCACTTCTCATAACCTACCTTTCCCTTAGAACTAAGATGAAGTGGAGAGGGTTGTTGGAAGGGTTAGGGATGCTTCCCAGAGTCTTCCCGGGGCTTGTTCTGGGTGTGGGGTTTCTTTGGGTTGCAGTCTCGCTCCCCACTGCTCTTTATGGCACCATCTTCCTCTTGATACTTGCCTATATTGTAAAGTACATCCCTCATGGAGTGAGGTTTTTATCAGAACCTTTGCTTCAGATACATCGAGATCTTGAGGATGCTTCAAGAGTATATGGAGCATCATTACTTTACACTATCAGGAGGATAGTAGTAGTTATTATCAGACCAGCACTTATTGGAGGATGGGTCTACATTGCACTGATAAGCTTTAGAGAGCTCGGGGCAGCAGTCCTACTCGTCTCACCCGGAACTCCAGTCATATCCGCTGAGCTCTACCGAATGTGGGCTACTGGCAATGTTGAACATGTCGTAGCCGCAAGTATCGTGCTTATTGCGGTTCTCTGGAGCATCGTGATAGTTGGTAGTGTGATATCAAAGGCTCTTCTTACAATCAAACCTACCACTTAGAACCCGTTAAACCATCTTCCATAACTTCTTTTTCCTTTTTCATTGAAATACCAATACCTTTAGATTTTATAATGTTAACAACAGCATACTTCTGGTGCAATGATATTTATCCTGTCTACTATTGGGCGTCTAAATAAGAATACTTCCATTGTGATTTCGTTTGGTTTAACGATACGGATATATTGACATAGTATTATTATTGTGATAATATGAGTAATCTTTTTGGTGAAAGATGGGAGTTGGTTTCAAAATGGGTTCATTCAAAGACAGAGATTTCTGATCAATTAAGCGTAAGAAGAGTTGCTGAGATTATGGTTGATCGTAATATTGGCTCTCTACTGGTTGTCTCCAAATCTGGAGTACAGGGAATGATTACTGAGCGAGATATTTTGCGTAAAGTCATATCTAAAGGACTAGATCCTAACAAGGTAATTGCAAGCGACATCATGACAAAGCCTCTGGTAACTATAAACGAAGACGCAACTATATGGGACGCGTCCGAAATAATGTCTCAACATCATATTCGGCGTCTTCCAGTGAAAAATAAGAATGGGGAGATAACTGGGATAATCACTACCAGAACAATAAGTGATGCGCTTCCAGTAATAACAAGGATGAGTGAAAGCGGGGAAATCCGTTCATCACTTAATAAGCTTAAGCATGATGAATAGAATTAATCGAATTGGGTTATATATTGTGAATACCCATTTATGTGGAGGCTGATTCGTTCCCTATTTGGAAACATTTGTTACCAGAATGATCGGGTTAATGCCTTAATAAATCATCATCTAATTCAAGGTTTAATTACAAAAGTTCAGAAGTTAACGCGTTATTATTTATACTAAGAATTGAAATGAATTACCAGATAACATAAGAGAAAAAATGATCTTTCTAATGAAATCTGGAATTAAGATTCAAATTGATGGATTAAGATCACAAACATCTAGTCGATTTTCAATACAGATCGGTTCCTAACATTAGGTATGGTAATCGTTAGTATCCCTTTATTGAATATAGCCTTCACTTTCGTTGGATCAACTTTTACAGGAAGACTGATTATTTTCCTATAACTGATAAATCCTATTTCTTTTTGAATCGTGCCCCATCGTTCCCACTTAACAGGTTTAGTAAACTCTGCTATTACCTCTAAGGAGTTTTCATTTAGATTAAGAGTTATATGTTCCTTATTTTGTATCCCAGCTAGGTCTACCGTGAGTATAATGTTATTACCTACTTTTGAGATTTCATAAAGTGGTTCTAAAAATCTTTCAGATCCACTCCACAATTGATGAAACTCACTCTCTATCTCGTTAATGATATCATCAACCACGTCTGGAATTCCGTTGCTTCGCATTAACATTAATCATCTACCTATACATTATTGGTATAGTCTGCTCTACAGGCTTCTGCATTTCGCCAATTGCTCCCTCAGATTGTCTCATTAGATCCCTTGCCTTAATTCTTATTTCATCGCCTTTTTCTATGAGATTCTTAACATCAATATTCATTCCAGATATCTTATTCATGGAAATAATACACGTTGCTGCGGCTGCCGGATCTGGATATTTTAAGAATGATTGAGATAACAAAGCTATTGCAGGTAAATCATACTTTATGAGTTCTTTCAATATTAGTGCATACGCACCAGAAAGAAAACCCTCCTCCATAATTTCTATTTCATGCTTCTTTAAAATATCTCTGTATTCTTTGTTATTTGATACTGCAAACACTTTTGGATTTTGAATGTTCACCCTGTCTTGAGTAGGAATTCCACTTAACGATATTTGTAACTTGATCCCCTTGTCTTTGAACCATTTACTCATAACTCGTGCAGTATCGTAAATTGTGTTAACGGGTAGCGGTATTTCTGAAGTTAGCACGATTATTCTTTCGTTACCGTAAATACCTACAGGATTCACTATCACACCTCCATGCAATACCATTACTGGAGGGAACTCATCTGATTCTAAATGAGCTACTTGTTTTAGATTCAATTGTTCAATAATATGAGCAGATGCTATAGTACCTACAAGCCCTACATCGGGGAGGCCCTCAATTACAGTTGGGGATTTGAAGAGTATTTGTTCATCTTCAACTAATCTAACTATTTCAGACAATCACATCAATCAATAGTATAGACTCTCTAACATTTAATTATTATGTAACAGCTTCATAGGTAATCGTATCAAAAAAATAATATTCTGAGAATATATTTACTCAATTTATTCTTTTGTTTCTTGAAATAGCTTATTGTTTATAGATTGAACCGCGAAGATAGTTTGTTTCGCGTCATTCAACATCATTTGATTATTCGTTATACGGTATAGGTAGAGTTTATTATGGTTAGTAATTGTTCTCAGTTGTTTAGATTATGAGTTTAGACGCTGCTAGAAGACTTGTAGAAAGACATGATTTATGTATTAACCAGGATGACCTTGTATATCCTCTTTTTGATGATTCAAATATTCATCCTTTTCCATTGACCAAAGACAGTTTTAGGATCGTTAGAGACGTCAGGTTGGGGCGTAAAGGTGTGTTTGTTGAGGAAGGTAATTATGAAATTCTAAGTAAACACAACTTCTCTGTGCAAATGAGCGAGATTTACCTATCTAAAGTAAACAACATATTCACTAAATTCGCAATCCCAATATATACACATCTCTTCGAAAACATCGCGATCAGGAAAGAAGTTTTCAATGACGATAATATAAGTCTAACGTGATAAACTTATGTTCAAGTTCGCCCACATGTCAGATATTCATCTCGGAGCTCATAGAGAACCGATTCTACAGAAGCTCGAGTTAGTTGCATTCACACACGCTATGAATAGATGCATCGAGCTAAAAGTTGACTTTATCCTAATCTCAGGCGACTTCTTTCATGTGGGGATACCTGACCTAGGAATAGTAAATGAAGCATTAAAGAAGATGCTCGAAGTAAAGAACGCAGAAATCCCAATATACGTAATATATGGTAGCCACGACTACACTCCCACAGCCACATCAGTAATAGATATTCTAGACACGGCAGGCGTTATCAATAAGATTGTGAAGTGGCGAATGACTGGTGGTAAAGTTAAACTTGACTTTGTAACTGACCGTAAGACAGGAGCTAAGCTCGCAGGCATCTCAGCTAGGAAAATGGGGCTCGAGAGCAAGTACTACGAAGTACTAGATAAGGAAAGCTTAGAACATGAAGATGGCTTCAAAATTTTCGCTTTCCATAGTGGAATAGCAGAGTTCAAACCAACATACTTGGCTGAAATGGAGACGTTACCAATATCCTATCTTCCTAAAGGATTTAACTACTACGCCGGCGGCCATATACATGAGAAAGGTGAATTCAATCTCCCCGGATATGAGAAGGTTGTTTTCCCCGGACCACTCTTCACTGGCTACGGAAGGGATTTGGAAGTTACTGTTAAAGGCGCGAAACGCGGATTCTACATCGTCACGTTCGACGACAAAGTTAGGCACGTCGAGTTCGAAGAAGTAAAGAAATTTGAAGGACTATTTTACGAATTTGATGCAACAGGACTAAACTCGCTTCAAGCAGCCAAAGAGCTTCAACAAAAGCTAGACAACTTAGAAGTGAAAAACAAGATTCTGGTATTGAAGATAAAAGGAGAGCTCTTAGGTGGAAAAACCTCAGACCTAAACCTCAGCGATATTAAGACTAAGTTAATTGAAAGAGGAGCACAATACGTTCATATAAATAGATCAGGCTTATCCTCAAGAGAATATTCTGCAAACATCGTGATAGGCGAAGACATCTCCACCGTTGAAATTAACCTTTTGAAAGAAAACATTGGATCCGTAAGGGTAACACATGACACTTTGAAGGGTGAAAATGGGGTGGCGATCGCTATTGAGTTACTCAAAATTCTAAGACAGGAAACTAAGACAAACGAATCAAAGAAAGATTACAAAGAAAGAATGGTTGAAAACGGACTCGAAACCCTAGGCATAAAAGAAATGTTCGAGGCACAATAAAATGATAATTAAAAAACTAAAGATGCGAAACATCCGAAGCTACAACAATATTTCTGTCGAAATCCCACTTGGGAAAACCCTTTTCGAAGGAGATATAGGCTCAGGTAAATCCACTATATTGATGGCGATAGAGTTTGCTCTGTTTGGCCTAGGTTCTGAAAAAGGCGCCGCGCTGATCCGAGCGGGCGAAGATGAAGGTGAAGTAAGCCTAATTTTTAGCACAGGAGAAAGAGAATATACAATCACCCGTAACCTCGTTAGGAAGAAAAACACTGTGAGCCAAACCGAAGGCAGCATAAGGACCCCTGAAGGGCTGATCAATCTCTCACCAACAGAGCTGAAGGAAATAGTACTTAAGATTCTTAATTTCAACGAACCTCCGGATCCTAAAGCACAAAGCACGATATACCGCTACGCAGTTTTCACACCGCAAGAAGAAATGAAGACGATTCTATTTATGCGGCCAGACCTAAGGCTCCAAACCCTCAGAAAAGCCTTAAAGCTAGAAGACTACAAAACAAGTAACGAGAATGTCAAGGAAATCCTAGGCGAGATTAAACGTAAAGAAGCAGAATTTAGAGGTGCATCTTCAAAACTTGCTTTTCACAAACGAAAAATCTTAGAAATAACAGAGGATACTAATAGAAAAGAAGGTGAACTCATTAAAGTCAGGATAAACGAGCAAAACGTAGAGCAGAAGCTAGGTGAGCATAAGAAGAAACATGAAGACTTACGCAGAGAAGAAATAGATCTAAGCAGAGCAACAAGTCAAGTTGATCTTCTAATAAAATCCATAAACTCCAAGCTAAGCGACACATCTGAGCAAAAATCAGAAACGGCAAAGCTAAAGCAAAAAGAGATCAACTTTCAAACCAAGATAGATAGTAGTAAGAAATTGGAGAATCCCACAGATAAAACACCGGAGCAGCTCAAAGCTGAAATCAAAGATTTGGAGAAACAAGAAAAAACACTCCTAAGAAATGAAACGCAAATAGACACTAAACTGAAGGAGTTCAAATCCGTTCGCGTGAGCGGTGTATGCCCAACATGCGATAGAATGGCAGACCCAGACGAGTTCACCGCTAAAATCAAAGAAAAAGAATCTGAAAAGGGAGAAACATCTAGAAAAGTAAATGAAGTAAGTGAATTACTGGACACAACTAAAAGATCTTTAGAGCTGAAGCAGAAATACGAAGAAGAACAAAGAAAGTTAGT
>DATBXD010000098.1:0-8923 GCA_036514475.1 Nitrososphaerales archaeon | reverse complement strand
TGAGCCTTCGGAATGACCCATTGCTATAAGGTCAAATCCATCAAGCTCCATTATAGAACTTTGGAATAAATAATTAAAGTACTCCTCTTTAGTTTGATAGGGACCGAGCTTATCTTTATTCTTGAGTAGAGTTTCTCGTGCCTCACCTACAGTTATCGCCAAGTCAACTCCAAGTGCTTCATTTAGAGTTGAGTTAGGGTCTGAATCTACAGCTAAAATAGGTTTGTCAAAGTGATTCTTTAATAGAGTAATTAATAATGCTGATATTGTAGTTTTGCCAGTTCCACCTTTACCAGAAATTGCTATACTAAAAGTCATTGTAATTATCCTCTAATGAATCCTACGCATAGAAGATATTGGTTCCATTATTTAGTTAATTAAGATTTGGTGTTAGAATAAGTCGTTCAGCAGATACATCTACTTCTAAGATATATGCTTTTTCAACTGTTACTTCATTGCCAAGAATACCCCTTAAGACTATTGATGAACCTTTAACCTTCGCATAGATTATATCGTCAGACACCATTTCTTCTCCATTCTTCTTCTTTAGAAAAACTCGAAATTCACACATTTATTTTCACCTTGTATTATTTCTAAATGTTGAAGTATTTATAGATGAGTGGTATTTAATCATAGTAGGAACTAATTAATGAATAATAAGCTTTTGCCGTATTTATTTATTGTCCCCACGCTTCTTGTATTGGTTATTGTAGAGGGTTATCCATTATTCTACTCTATTTTTATGAGTATTACACAGTTTGATCCATCTGCACCTGAACCGGTGTATGTAGGTTTAAGTAATTATATTAGAATGGTATCAGATAATAGTTTCTGGATCTCTCTCAGAGTGACAGCACTTTACGTATTTGGGACTGTGAGCATTGCTTTTTTGATTGGACTATTATTCACATTATTGATATTTAGAAACACGGAATATAGACGACTTCAGACTATCATCATACTACCTTTAGCGGTTTCACCTCTAATTGCTGGAATCTTTTTCTCACCAGCCGCGATTTGGGATGATGTCAACGTAGTTCTAAAATATGTTTTAGGACTTCCAATGATAAACGTGTTCGATCCAAACTTCGCCTTTGTGATGATATTGATATCTGATGCTTGGCTTTGGACGCCTCTCTTCTTCTTAGTATTTCTAAGTGTTTTACAATCAGTTCCCAAAGAGATATATGAAGCTGCAGACAGTTACGGAGCATCATTCTGGCAAACGTTTACTCGCATTAAACTACCCATAATACTTCATTCACCTATCACTTTGATAATGATTATGATTAGGTCTATTGACGCTTTCAGAACTTTTGAAATATCTTTCACTTGGGTGGGATGGATTGGACAAGAGAAGCTGGGGTCACCTATTGATACTCTAAGTCTTATGATGTATAAATTGCTGATATTTCCAGTTTACGATGCACCTTATTCATATATTGCAACTATAGCGCTGACAATGACTTTGATAAGCCTAGCTGCAACAGCATTTCTAATGTTGATAGGCAGAAGAATTTGGGAGTAAGATTACTAAGATGAAATTTTCCAACAACAAAACACGTAAAATATTGAAATACATAATTTATGTATTAGTTTTACTTTGGATTCTATGGCCAATTGGAATCATGTTCTTAGAAAGCTTCCGAATTGATTTAAGTCCTCTGTTGGCAGGAAGGGGAATAAGCTTTATTGGCGGTGTACCGTTCTACAGTGGAGGTTTCCGTCCAAGTATACAAAATTACATTAACGCCTTTTCATTTGTATCATATCCACATTTAGTCATTAATACAGTTATAATAGCTCTTTCAAGCGTTCTGTCATGTGTGATAATCGGAACGCCTACAGCTTACGCTTTGGCGAGATACAAGTTTAGAAGTAAAGGATTTGTCGAGTTTTTAATATTAACTCTCAGAACAATATCACCTTTCGCAGTCCTTATACCATTCTACACAATATATGGCCATTATGGACTTTGGGATACTTACTTAGGAATGATGGTCGTATATTGGGTCATAAATCTGCCTGTAATTGTTTGGATGTTAAGGGGGTTCTTTAGTGATATACCCAAAGACATCTGGGAAGCTGCAACTGTATACGGAGCTACTGATTTCACTATTCTAAGAAGAATAGCTATACCTATGATAATACCTGGTCTAATGGCAACAATTATATTTACCTTCGTACTTGGATGGAACGAATTTCTATACTCATCTATTCTGACAGGTCCGGCTACTAAGACAGTGACTAAAGGAATATGGTTTGGAATGGGTGAAGGAGCAGGGTACAGACAGGTTGAGTGGGATGCAATAAACACTGGTGGAGTATTAGCCTTTGTTCCGGCACTTATACTAGTGCTATTAATACGAAGATATCTTATACGTGGCTTTACAATGGGCTCCTCGCTGAAAACCTGAATTATAATGTATTGCATTCTAGAAAATAATAAGCGTGTCTAATTATGCATTAAATAACGGATAACTCAATAATTTTTTATATTTTGTTTGTGGTTCTGTTAGCTATCTCAAAGGATCATTTCAGCTGATAAATGAAACAAATAGCATTTTCAGATTAAGAATGATATGAGCGTCTTTTTTAAGAGATTTTATAAACTCTTTTGAGCAGAATCTTATTAATCGCCAATAAATTTTAAGATATAACCACTACCTTCTTCAACGAGGAAAGTCCTCCAGTCTTTTCCAGTTTTTTTTATGAATCTTTCATTAGCTTTTGTGAACTGAGTTTTCTTTCGTTCTATTGCGGCTCTCTGCTGGTCCAGCGCTTGGCTTGCATTTAGATATTCCACCACCTCTCTGTACTTATGCTCATTGTAGAGATTATGGATGATTTCATTCTCAAGTTTCATAGTACTTAACTCTACGTAACTCCCAGCTATATTTCGCGCCTCTAGGCCTGGGTCATATCGTTCTATTGATGTAATATTGAGCTGGGGCACAGCTTTTCTAGCTGCTCTTCCAACGAAACCAGTTCTATAAGCGCCTCCTATGATTGACGTAGACATTCTTACCTGTTGGTTTAAAACCTTCTCCCATCCATGCTGGCTTAGCTGATAGTGATAGATTCTTCCTTGTCTAGTCCGTTTAACAATTCCTTTCTTAACCATTCTAAGAAGGGTCATTGAATTAGCCTTCTCTCCTGACTTCCCTTTGCTCCCAGCTAGTATCGACTTCACCTTAACATGCTCAAGCTGATGGCCGCTGAGTTTCGACGACAATTCACCGAATGTGATGTCATTGAATTGTTTGGCGGTGAACCATTTACCATTGTCTGCAAACAACATTTCTTCAAAGTAACAATGGCCAAGTAACAATTTAAGCGTTACTAATGCCACTTTTTACCGTATTGTTACTGTTACCGTGTTACCAAACCACCTCTGCTTAAACACCTTGAACAAAGGTCGGAAGTCAACTTGAACATTACATGATATAGCTAGACGTAAAAGATGTTAGAATTACCTCATCTTCAAGCTGATGTTGGTCTTAATTACAATATCAATGTCTATCGTGATACTTTCTTATGTGAATTATGAGGAGGCTTTGTGGTTTGATTCTGCACCCATTTTAGTTCTTAGGGTAGCAATTGACTTCACATCGATGCTAAAGATGACCACAAAAACGCCGTGTCAATGCATTCAAAGCGGTAATACTGACAGTCAATCGATAGTCTTCAGCAATCGATGGAAAAGGCGGCCAAGAGCTTTGGATTGCTGAAAGTCACCATCAAACCAGATGAACTGATAAACGAGGACGGCCACAGATCGCTGTACACAATCCTTCTTCACTTGCCATGATTTTATCTCGGTTTTATTCTCTTACTGATTGGAGGTGTCAAGTGTGTCTAACAGATTAGTCGCCAATCTTCTTCTGGTTGATCCATGAATCCCATCTGTTCATTATCCTTCAAAGTGCTATGAACACAATCGCAGCAGCAGGCACATGAAGATGATTTCTGAACCAAAATGTCTAGTAATAAAAGAATCAATACCTGCACACATTGATGTTAGATGGAAACACTGCATTCCCAGTGTGTTTAGAGATGGTGGTTGACGCTTGCGTTCATGATTCTCACGTAGAATAGGTTTTTTATTTTTCCCTAAGATAGCTGTTTTCCTAGAGTAATCAGGCTTGTCTTAACCGCAAGAGTAAAATGAACCCGTTTTTTTAAGGTTTACATGAACATTATCGGTTTTGACGTACTTCTCTCTACGACGTGAATGCTAAGGAGACTCTTGTGAACGTTGAGTTGTAGCTCAAATATATCACTCTGCTATATGCTTACTCACCACTGGAGCAATACTGCCTATCAAGATAATTCGTTAACCGTAAACAAATTTATTGGAAGAAAAAACGAAAACTAATACCAGAAAGAAAAACACTATCACAAGACAAAGCCATAAATATATACCTATCACACCACGCCAAACCAGATGGAACAATAAGCAAAAGCACAAAACGCGCAGCGATAGCATCAGCACACAAGATACTAACATTCTTAGAAAAGCCAATAACAAACCACACAATAAGTGACCTAATAGTAGCTAAGAAAGCTAATCCATCAGATACAACACTAGAATAAAATCTGTCAATATACAAAACAATCCAGACAGAAAAATCAAGACTAATGTACATATCATATTTCCTAGGCATATTCAGAAAAAACTATGCGCCGCTACAAATGACTATTCACATATTAAGCAACCACCGAACACAACCAATAAGCGAACCCATACTTTTAGCCATACGCAATGACCAAGAATTAACACAAATGCATCAAGACATAATCGACCTAATGTGCCACGGAGCAGAACGAATATCTGCACTTACAAAACTACCAATCAAAAACGTTAGATTAATAGAAAACACCAACTACACTATCCTAGACATTCCGACAAACTTAAGCAAAACAGGTATACCACACCCATCAATAATACCCAAGAAACTTGCGGAAAAACTGCTTGAAAGAGCCATAAGCAACAATTATCAAGTATTAATACCCAACTCAGAATCACTCTTTAAAACAATAACAAAACTCGCAGAAAGAAAATACCATGTCAAACTAACCAGCCACTACTTCCGAAAAAGGTTTCAAACCAAAGCAGAAAGAATCCCTTCAGACAAAATGAGTCCAAACCATTGGACATACTTGATGGGCAGCCAACAACGAGTCGGACACCTAGCAGATATATACAGCCTCAAAGACGAGCAAGAACTAATCAAAGAATATGATACATATCTGAGCCATGTCTTATCTCTGAACAACGACCAGACAAATAACACGCCCTATCACCGTGCCACTAACGCCACCTCCTCAACACCACGCCCCAATTCGAGTAATGAGATAAATGTCGATAAATACACACAACTTTTAGAGACAATACTCCAAGAACTCCAAGAAATCAAAAGCCAAATACCCTGCATCAAAACAACATAACTTGCCTCCTCGGGCATTGGGGGCTACGCCCCCAATCAAAGCACGAAGCCCCACTATTAACGACCAAATCCCCTAAGTTCCAAACAAATATTTCAAATCTAAGTCAGACTTCTGAAATCGCATTTCCGTCGAAGTCCAACGATCAAAATACAATTTGTACCCTAATCGGTTAGAAACTGTTATCATAATGTTTAAATTATGAAATACCCAAATGTTCAACGACGATATAAATGAGCCATAGCGACGGAGACCCAGATAAAACTCAAGAAGAATACGACAGAGACAACCATGCGGATCAGGAAAATCCAAACAACGATGAATATGACAAATGATTTACTACAATAAAATGAGACCACATACAACGCTTGAAGGCAAAACGCCTGCTTAAGTATCTGGATTATACAATACGTAGTTTATTAAGTGTGAATTTACCGATAACGCAACACTTAGGCGTTGCGAAATGGAAAAGGGTATTTTTTATGCGTAAGCTTGTAAAATGCTTGCAAATGTTGGCAAATGCTGGCATCAAATCTATAATCCATCCGCAGATGTTTCTACATATCCACATCTTCAACACATGATATTCTACATTCTGCTTTTTGATTTCCATCGTAACAAATCATTTCTTGGATTATTTGGATTGCATCCTGATATTTCAACACATATTTCATTGAAAATAAATAACAGATTAATAAGGCACCAATCTCTCACCTCCAGACACAATTGCCAATCACGAAGATTAAATGCTGTAATTTTAAGAGCTTTAAAGACTTGGATGTTTCATTTGGAGATTTTAATGTATTAATTGGTCCAAATGCTTCAGGAAAATCAAATCTAGTTCAGGTTTTTAAGTTTCTGAGAGATATCGGTGAGTATGGACTGGATAATGCGATATCAATGCAGGGTGGTGCTGAGTACCTCAGAAATGCTGGAACTAAATCTAATATAAAACTCTCTTTAGACGTGGAAGGGAAACCACATAATGGAAATAATATACGTCATCTTCCGTTCTTAAACCCGATAAAGATATCCTATAGATTCAATTTGAATTTTGAAGATAACAAAGTTAGTATTGATTATGATGAACTTATTGTAGACTTCAGCATTAGGAAAAGAAGAACCAAAAAAACCAAATCAGAATCTCCAGATAAAGGAAGAATCGTTATGTCAAATGTTAAAGGTAAATTGTCAGTAAAAGTTGAACCAGATGATGAAAGAATAAAGGAAATTAAGTCATTCTTAAAGTATGTGATAAAAAACGAATCAAAAGAAATGTCTAACAAACTTATGCTAGAAGTAAATGTTATATTTAGAATACTAGCCGGAAATTTTCTTAGAGGTATTGCACTATATGATTTTGATCCAAAATTACCAAAGAGATCAGTCGCTTTCGGTGGAAAGGTTCAACTCGAAGAGAATTCGACGAATTTATCAATTGTCTTGAAGAGAATAATAGAAAACGATAAAGAAAAAAGGAAATTATCTAATCTTGTTAGAGACATTCTGCCTTTTGTATCTGATTTAGGGATAAATAAACTCGCAGACAAATCATTACTCTTCAATTTGAAGGAGAACTATTATAAGGACAGTTTACCATCATCATTACTTTCAGATGGAACGGTAAACATAATGTCGCTAATAGTAGCAATATTTTTCGAAAATAATGAAATGGTTATTATTGAAGAACCGGAGAAAAATATCCATCCATATCTCATTTCTAAGATAATGGACATGGCAAAAGAGGCGTCCAGTAAAAAACAGATAATCTTAACCACTCATAGCCCGCAAATTGTCCAGAACGCCGGTTTGGAGAATCTCTTACTGGTCAGTAGGGATGAAAATGGCTTTTCGTCTGTTACTAGACCTTTCAAGAAAAAAGAGGTGAAGGACTTTCTTAAAAACGAATTAGGTGTAGAAGACCTCTTCATAAATAATTATCTATAAGGGCGACGGATTTGGGCCTTCAAAAATTCTACATTTATGTCGAAGGTAATGACGATATGCGATTCTTCAATAATATAGTTAGAAATGAATTAGTCAAGAGAAGATACAATGTGGAGGTAAGAGCTTTTATACCGTATAAGAAAGAAACATTCAGAAAGTACATATCTGCTCATAATCTAAGTAAATCCAAATACCTTTGTATTGTAGATTATGACTGTTCTATCTGTATAACTGATAAGAAAAATAAAATACGCGCTTCATACAACTTTATTGACCCTAATAGGCTTATTGTAGTTGTAAGAGAAATAGAAAGTTGGTTCATTGCAGGAGTGGATAATTCTAATTGCGCCAAAATGGGTATTCCTATAGGAATATGTACTGAATCTGTTACAAAAGGAAAATTCAAAAAATTTATGTTGAAAAGATATGACGATAAGGTGGATTTCATGATGGAGATATTGAAATGTTTCTCAATCCAAACTGCAAGGAAACAAAATAGATCCTTCAATTATTTTTATAAAAAGCATCTATGTTAACCTTTTTTTTCAAATATTTACAACAACCAGTGAATTAACAAAACCTGAGCTCGAATTACAATACCATTTGAAACACACTAAATGAACTCCCCAAGAAGCACCAGAGTACAATACCAAACATAAACACGCAAATACAATTATTAACAAATATTAACAAATCAATACAAACTAGGAGTTACGCGGTTGACCGTCTAAACATATAAGCGTTACACAACTCTTATAGGCGAGGAGCAGAGGAAACACTCCCAACCGCGTAACTCCTAACAAACATTAACAAACATTAAATCATGGCTATTTGGATAGTGTTGCTATATGTTAATTAATTTACGTGAAACGTTAACGAACTATCAAGAAAGTTTGTTTTGTTAATGTATCGTCAATTTCTAGCTTAATTATCCCTTTACATATATCTATATAGCTTTACCTGAGCTGTTTAGGAATAAATGTGCTCTATTCCAATCGAATGTTATATACACATGTTCCCCTACATATGCTTTGAAACCGGGGTTTGTCCTAGCCTTCATTGAAGTGTCTCCAACTTTCAGAGATACTATCAAGCTATCACCGAGCGGTTCAAGCAGATGAATTTCAGCTTCACACGTCGTATCTTCATTTCTTACAGCTGTTATCCTAATGTCTTCAGGTCTAACTCCAAGCTTAAAATCAGTCCCACCTTCAACATTTTCAAGATTCTTCATGACTTGATCAGGTGATTTAAATGTAAAACAAGAGCCTCCTATCGCTCTTATTCCAGCCTTATCTATGAGTGAACATTCAAAGAAATTCATAGGAAGATTACCGATGAAACTTGCGACCCATGTGTCACTTGGATGTTCATATATCTCTTCAGGTGTTCCCAGTTGAAAGAGCTTTCCTTGATTTATGACTGCAATTCTATTAGACATAGTCATTGCTTCAGTCTGATCGTGAGTCACATAGAGAAGTGTTGTCTTAATATCTCTCTGAAGCTCCTTCAGTTCAGACCTTAGATA
>DATBXD010000097.1:0-5570 GCA_036514475.1 Nitrososphaerales archaeon | reverse complement strand
ATTAAAGGCGCAAAACATAATGGCTGCAAACTTTCTGGGTAGATCAAAGGTTTATGTGAAATTTCACAAATACAATCCTGGTCAAAAAATGCTTCATATTGGATTTGCGTTTGTCATACTCTTGATAGGTGCGACAGGGTTAATGCTAAGTGCAAACTACAGGTGGATGGTTCCGATATGGTGGCTTAATATTGACTTTGACTTTATAAACTATTGGGCACGTGTTATTCACGATCTGCTTACATTCGTGTTAATTACCATGGTTATTATGCACTTTTACTTCGCGGTTAGAAGGGAAAATCTTCCCTCATTCAAGAGTATGATTGTAGGGTGGGTTCCAAAGAGCTTTCAGGATAAACATTTCGCAAAAGGGGAGGAGCCTGAGTTAATAATCCCCAAATCGGAGGCTGGTAAGAAATGAGTAAACATAATGAAACACCGAACCTACCAAAAACATCCAGAAGGAAGTTCATTGCAGGTGCGGCGATAGTCGGGTCTCTAGCAACTCTTGAAGGAGCTTCTGCAATAAACTACTTTAATCATAAGAATGAGCCAAAGACACCTCCAAAAACGAAAGGAGTGGTGCTTATGGATCAGGTTGTTTGCGGAGGGTGCAGAAGTTGCCAAGCTGCTTGTACTGTCTTTAACGATGGTCATTGCCAACCTGACCTAGGTAGAATACAAGTCATTAAAGATTATTTTGAAGGAGATTTTCTCCCTCAGCCGTGCTCACATTGCACTTGGCCAGCTTGCATGTACTCGTGTCCAACAGGTGCGTTGCAGACTGATTCAGGTGAAGAAGGCGGTATTTCAGAGTTGGAGGTTAGGTTAACTTCATTGCTTTCTGGAAAACTCACTCCGTCGACTAGTAAAGGAACAAATGCGAGGATTGTAAACGAAAGAGAATGCATAGGTTGTCAGCAATGCGTGGAAGGTTGCGCAAAGATATTCAACCTATCTAGAGTAAGATTCAACTCTAAGAAGAATGTTGCAGTAAAATGCACTTTATGTGGTGGAAGTCCTCAATGTGTTAGATTCTGTCCTGTGGGTGCAATATTGTTTGCTAGAGGTGATTCTTTAACAATCGGTTATGATGGTGGTGGGAACATAATATGGAGACCCCCAGAAGCAGAAGCAAAACGTGAAGATGAACTACGTGGTATTTTGTGGTAAGTGAGTTAAGATGTATAGTTGGATAGGTAAAATATTACGAGTAGACCTTTCATCTGAGAAAGTTTCTACCGAACCAATTGAGAAGTATGCCCCCAAATTCATTGGCGGCAGAGGATTAATTGCAAAAGTAATTTGGGATGAAGTTCCTGATCAAACAAAAGCTTTTGACCCTGAGAATAGGCTTGTCTTCGCCCCTGGTCCTCTAACGGGTACAAATTCCCCGTTTAACGGCAGATGGACCGTAGGAGCATTATCACCTCAACATCCAAATGAGTACCCATCACATTCAGGTATAGGTGGTCACTGGGGGGCAGAATTAAAGTTCGCAGGTTATGACGCGATAATTTTTCAAGGAGCCGCTAAGAATCCGGTTTACGTGTTAATTGTTGATGATCACGTAGAGATTAGAAACGCTGATAATCTATGGGGTTTAGACGCAATTAAAACGCAATTGCGAATACAAGATGAACTCGGAAAAGAAAACATTCTTTCAAAACATACAGAGAAACCTCAAGCTGGTCTATACGACACCAAGCTTATTAGAACAGTGGCGATTGGTCAGGCAGGCGAGAACAAGAGTCGAGTAGCTTGTCTACTACATGACTCAGGTGACGCTGCAGGGCAATGTGGATACGGCGGTGTTATGGGATCCAAGAATCTAAAAGCAGTTGCAGTGAGAGGAACAGGAGCAGTCCCCGTTGCAAAGCCAAAGGAGATGGTTGAAACTGTTTTCAAAGCTCGTAAGCTTGTTAGAGCACAAGCGAAACCCGTTGTTCCTGCCTATGGTGGACCCGGTGGTATATATGGTGGTAATCCTCAGATTCTTACTGGATATATGAAGCGGCTTGACGCATGTTTTGGATGTCAAGTAGCTTGCCGAGCCTTCATAACTATTCCTGGTCAAACTAAAGGTCAAGCTCAGTGTGTGCAGCTTCAAAGTTACTTTAATTGGGAAGGCATTGGGCCAGTTGCCCCTCTTCATCCAGATTTTGCAGATAGGTTACAAGATGAAACCACTTGGTATGGTGTAAAGCTCCTTGACGAATACACGATAAACTCCTTCGAAATTACAGGCATGCTTTCTTGGTTATGGGCTTGCTATAAAGCTGGTATTCTAAATGAGGAAAATACTGGAATTCCTATTTCGGATATGGGTAGTAAGGCTTTCGCAGACAAGTTTTTTGGGATGATTGCTAGGCGTGAAGGTGAGTTTGGTGATATGTTCGCCGATGGAATGTATAGAACAGCTCAAAAGTTGCGTCAGAAATACGGTGATAAAGTATGGGAGCTATATGAAGAGCGATACACCGCTCATGGACAGAGACAACATTGGTTCTACATAGGTAATCCAAAGGGCCCTGGTGATCCCACCGGCTACATGAATCCAATAGGACAGCTGCTTTGGGCGACAGATACAAGGGACCCGTATTCGAACACAAGTAGAAACAGAGAGACGTATGGTGATCCAGCACTATGTGAATATTTATACGGGACTAGAGACGCTGCAAACCCATTTACCTATACTGGTAAACCGCAGGCGGCTATAGTGTGCCAGCACCGCGCTGTTCTAATTGACTCAATTACTGCATGTGACTGGTTCGTGCCTTTTCAAACTAATAACCCCGTCTTCAAGGAACAGGCAATAGAGGACGGTCAAGAAATAAGCGATCAGGAGTTTGGAGATAGAGACCTTGAGGCTGAGTTGTACACTAACGCCACAGGGATTCCAACGACTACAGATAACCTGAATCTAGATTGTGAGCGTATCTTTAATCTTGAGCGAGCAGCTCAAGTTAGGATGGGTCGAACACGAAAAGACGATACATTTAGTGAGTGGAGCTTCACTCACGAAGACCGAAGAGGCAAACCGGTAGACAGAGTAGCTTGGAATAAGGCTTTAGACGAATACTACCAACTTAGAGGCTGGGATACTCAAACTGGAAACCCCACTAGAGAAACACTTGAAAGACTCGATCTCAAAGATGTAGCTGACGCATTGGGCGTATAGTAATAGCAATTCATTAAAAAACTCAATTAAGTATGATACTTCTTCTAATCATAGGGTCCATTATCATCAGGGTTTGGAAGGTCAGTTGATGGTACATATATAGTCATGAATCAATAGAAAAGGTCTACGACAGAGTCAAGTTCATAAGTCTGGGATTTATCATTCTTTCAGGAATAATGATTGCTAACAAAGAATCACTGGATTCAATTGGCCTCGCAGTCGGAGTTTATATGTCGACTGTACTCATCTTTATAGTACATATACTATCTGTTATTACATTATTATCATCGATAATCTTCATAAACATCTTTAATCTATACACAAACAAACGAATTAATTTTTTTTATAAACGAAGTTTAGAATCTATTATGCTAAGAATAGCATTACCCGCTATTATTTTAGTGGCGGGGTTAACGGGTCTTATTATCTATGAGCCTTTCAGATGGGTAATCCCATTTTGGGCTTTTAATTTGGGGTGGGACTTTATCTTCACATCTAAAATTATTCATCTCTGGCTGGCTTATCTATCTTTAGTTGTCATAGTAGTTTATCTTGTTATAATTTTTACTCAAAGGATGAAAGTTACTAAATAGCTTTTTTGAAAATGGTGAAACGGGTCTATGGTAGAAGCACGCGAGAAAAAAGGCGATGGGCCAAACCAATTGTCTCGCAGAAAATTCATCGGTGGCATAACAGCTTCATCTATTGCTGTAACTCTCTTCGGCTCCTCCGCTTACCAAATTTGGAAGACAGGTACGGATTTCTGGGAAGGTTCAATTAGCAAGCTAGCAGTAGCCGCCTCTAATGGATATATTATATTTGATCCAGCATTATGCACAGGTTGCCAGAGCTGTGAAGTCGTCTGTACAACCTTTAACTATGGTGAATCTAACAACTCACTAGCTCGAATACAGGTTTTAAGAGACCCTTTCAAAGCAGGAATAGAAAACTTCAACCCCACACCATGTCTTCAATGCGAGTCGCCGCATTGTCTCCCAGTCTGCCCTGTTGCTGCACTAAAGATAGATTATGCCTCTGGGACAAACGCTCGGGTCCTCGATGAAACTGAGTGCATTGGCTGCAAAAAGTGTTTAGAAGCTTGCGGCGCTAAGCATAGTGTTCTTAGAATAAGATTCAACGAGAAAATGAACACCGCTTTAAAATGTCACTTGTGCTACGGTGAACCTAAATGTGTAAAATATTGCTCCAACGGAGCTCTAAGATATTTTACTAAGAAGCCGGGAGATGGTACGATCCAGCAGAATAATCAAACAATTTTCATAGACGAAAGAGCAAATGATATTCCGAGGAGGATTTTGAAACGAGTTTAGGTTGGATAGGTAAAATAATTCGAATCGACTTGACATCAGGTAAATGTCTAGAGATTCCAACGGAGAAATACTCCACGAGATTTATCGGAGGGCGAGGTATTAACGCTAAGATTCATTGGGATGGAGTCCAGCCATCAATTAAAGCGTTTGACCCTGAGAACATTTTTTCGTTAATGACAGGTCCGACAACAGGAACGTTCGCTCCGCAGTCAGGTAAATCTGAGGTAGGTGGAAAAGCAGCTCAACCATACCCTTTTGAATCTTATACAAGGTCAGGATTAGGTGGTAGATTCGGGCCGTTTTTGAAATTCGCTGGGTTTGACGGCCTTATTATTGTAGGAAGATCAACAAAACCTGTCTGGATAAATATTGAAGATGGAGTTGTTGAAATAAGACGTGCAGATCACCTTTGGGGTCTCACTACAGACGAAACTCAAAAGACTATTTGGAGCGATCTAGGGGCATCCAAGAAATCCGCTGTTCTGGCAATCGGGCCGTCTGGAGAGAGATTATCTAGAATAGCATCCATAATTCATGATTCTGGGAGCGCGTTGGGGCAGGGGGGTTTTGGCGGTGTTTGGGGGTCAAAGAATCTCAAAGCTATTTCTGTCCAAGGAACCAGAAGTATTGAAGTTGCAGACCCTGAGGGACTCATTGAAATATCTGAATTCATGCGAGGGCTGCTCTTTAGAGCATATGACAGGCCTCCTAAGATATCTCAACACGGGTATCATCGGATAAATAATCTCTTAGAATACAGAGATTATGGTGAAGCATGGGTTGACAAATACAGTGTTAAAGCAGAAGCTTGTTTTGGCTGCCCAGTAGGTTGTAGAACTAATGCCGTTGTTCCAGATTCTTCGACGCAAGGTGGCCAAGCTCAATGCCAACAGCTACTCTGGTATGCTAAGCACGACATCGCTGCTCATAGTGAAATGACAACCGCTTTCTGGAAAGCTGCTATGCTCGCAGATTCTCTTGCTGTAAACTCGTGGGAATTATCTGTAATGATGGATTGGCTTATAGACCTAAACACTGCCGGCATTATTACACGTGAA
>DATBXD010000096.1:0-6204 GCA_036514475.1 Nitrososphaerales archaeon | reverse complement strand
GCAGATTTAACGATGCGTTCAATCAAAGATTCACCGCCTATTTTTAGAAAAGATTTGTTTAACCCCATTCTACTGCTATTCCCACCTGCTAAAATAATCACACCAAAATCGTTACTCATTTTTTTCTACCCCTTATCTTGTTTGATATATTATGATTAACTCCTTTTTTTTATTCTATAAAAGGAAATTATCCATATTTCTTTTTCTAAAACTCAATTAAATTACTACTCGGTATTGTTTGTTGGAAACTATTTCAATCTGAACCTCAAAAGCTGATACATTCTTTGATTTCTATCAAGCATCTATAACAAACACTGATTTGTGGGAACCGGGAAAAAGGTGATTTTGACCTGTTCTGCAGAATAACTATAAAGACGAAGAAAAGCGTCAACCTCCTATATTTCCGGGTTTGAGTTGTGGATGGTTATGATATTGTGAATTAAATGTTGAGATTTCATTCTGTTATTATCACGTGGGTTTTGTTGTTAGTTTTGTTTTATGATTTTACTTATTAGCTTGTGGCCTTCGGTTTTGATGTTTATTATGGGTGTGTTTTGGATTTCTCCTTGTTGCGTGTTTGAGATTTTGCCGGTTACTGCTATTATCGGTGGGCTTGTTCCTTTTAATGCTCTTTCCGCATCTTTTTCATTTTCTGCAGTGATTATTTTGATTGTGTCTTTTCTTGTGGAGACTGTCTGGTGGAATCCTTCGAGTATTATAAAGTCAAACGTTTCGTCGCTGAAGAGTTTCATTAGGTTTTCGAAAGTGTATTCGCCACCTTTTTCCTTCCTTATAACTACAACTTCGCTTTCAGATACGCATGCTACCCTCACGGATCCTGATTTCGCGTGTCTCCACGTGTCCTTACCCTCAACATCCAGCGTGAAGTTCGAATGGTGAACATGCTTCGCAGAGCCGACTTTATACCCTTGACCGCTCAAATTCGAAATAATGTATTCAACAGTAGTTGTTTTTCCAGACTTACTTCTGCCAATAACAGAAATAACTTTCACCATTCTCTAATCCTCTATTAAATCGAATTCTAGTCCGCTGTACATCTTCACGTTCACTTCATCGTCTTTTCCTAGTGCATTACCTGCTTTAAGTAAAACATATCCATTCGCATCAGCAATGTTCTTCAAAACGGATATTGGCTTAAACAAAGGTTTTGCGTAATATTCTCCATGTTTTCTATATACTTTAACTGGTAGAAGAAAATCTATAGATGGTTTTGCCTTAACTGAGTCATCAATTTTACATTTCAAAACAGGGAGATTATCTTTGAACCCAAGACCCTTTAAGAAGTTTAAAAGAGGAATAACTAGTAGATAGAATGCTCCTACAGCAGAACCAACGTGTCCTGGCAACATAACGACAGGTTTACCTTTAACAACTCCGAATCCACTTACCTTACCTGCGCTTACTGCTACACCGTGGAATATCAATCCTGATTGACTTAGTGTCTCAACAACATTCGGCACGTAATCTTTGACACCAACTGAACATCCAGCTATCGTGACAACAATATCAGAATTGCTGATTGCCAATTCCATCTTCTGTTTTATATCTTCAATGCTATCTTTTGCTATTCCCATTAATATCGGCTCTGAATTCAAATACCGGATTAGGTTTTCAACGATATACGCATTATTGTTCACTGTTTTATTAGCTATTTTTGTAAATGGTTCAGCTAATTCGTCACCAACAGATATCACAGATACTCGTATGTTCTTTACCACCTTTACATGCTCTTTATTCATTGCAATTAGCAATCCTATATCCTGAGGCCTTATTGTGTGACCTTTTGAAAGAACAAGTTCTTTATTCTTAACATCTTCACCGGTCAAACATATATTGCGGCTAACTTCAAGTGAATTCCTTACGCTTATCGTGTTACCTTCTTTATACGCTTGCTCAACTCTAAGAACTGCGTCAGCTCCTCTTGGAATTGGGGCTCCACATGCTAGGTAAATGGCTTCATGGTCTTTGATGGAGGCTGTGGTAGGGTTATCAGATGGATATAATTCTCCTTTAATATCTAGTTTTACAGGATTATTTTCAGAAGCCTTTAGAATATTATTAGTGATGACTGCGTATCCGTCCATAGCTGCGTAGTCGTGATCTGGTATGTCGCACTTTGCAAAAACATCTTCATCCAGCACTTTACCAAGAGATTTTATTGTTTCTATTTCCTCGTTCAAGATTGGATAATTTCTTATTGATTGTTTCATAAGATCTAGTGCTTTCTCAAGTCTTATTAATTTGAAAAATCTTTTTTGATGGCTTTGCTGCATTTTGCTTTCCTCTTTTTCCTACTCCTTATCCTCCAATTATTATGTGATAATAAGGTATGCTAAATTATTTTAATAGTATTGTTTGCAAAACCAATCATAATCATATGTTTGCAGATATCCATTTATCGATGATTTTTCTATTCAAGATATGTTGAATGCTTATTTGTTATTTTTGCTGGCTAAAATCTTTAAATGTGGAAAATTAACTTCAACTGGTAATTAATGATATCTTTAACGCGACATAAGAATAAAATATTTTTGGTAGTATTTCTATTAGTATTTTTTATTCTTAGCGAACTTGCATTTTCAAATTTTTCTTTAACTCGCGACGCCATTTCTATCGATTTTACTAATACGAGTGATGAAGCTGGTGTAATCGCAAGTAATAGTACTAGTGTTGATTCTGAGAAAACTATCAAAATTGCTATATCTGCAATCGTTTCTCCTGACGAAACTTTAAAGTATTATCAAGAAATGTTAGACTATATTTCCTCTAGAATTGATATCAAAGTTAAACTCGTTCAACGTAAGACGTATCAGGAAGTGAATGATCTATTACAGCAAAATAAGGTTGATGCAGCTTTTATTTGTAGTCGAGGGTACGTGGAAGGTAATTATTACTTTGGTTTAGAATTACTCGCAGTTCCAGTTGTAAAAGAGAAGACTGTTTATTATTCATATATCATAGTGCCAAAAGATAGTAAAGTTAATTCTATCAAGGATCTGAAAGGGCTTACTTTTGCCTATACGGATCCTCTGTCAAATTCTGGAAAATTATCGCCTGATTATCTCTTGGTTATGAATGGCGAAAATCCAAATACCTTTTTTAGACTTACTTTCTATACGTATAGTCACGATAAGTCAATTCAAGCTGTATCTGAAAAATTAGTTGATGGAGCTGCAGTGGATAGTCTAGTTTGGAATTATGAAAATGCCACCAACCCTAATTTTACCTCAAAAACTAAAATTATCTACATATCACCACCGTACGGTATCCCTCCTATTGTTTTTCCAAGAAACATTGATCCAATATTAATAATAAAGTTGAGAAATGTTCTCCTTGAAATGCATGAAGACAAAGATGGACAAGCTATTCTTCAACACATGTTTGTAGATCGCTTCGTAGAAACTGATGATTCCATCTATGACACTATACGAATGATGATAAAGGTAGTTAACAATGCTAATAGATAAACTTAATAAAATTAATACGCTTATTGGAGGTAGCCTTGTAAGGAAATTCGTTATCTGGATACTTTTAATTATTATTCTTCTTGGGGTTATAACTACTTTTCTTGTTCAGGTTAGCCTTTCGAAGACCTTGTCGGAAGAAATGTCGGCTAGAGGCAATACTATTTCGAAGAATTTAGTCGCTAGTTCTGTTGACTCTCTATTACTAGAGGATTATGTAAACCTTGACCGGCTTATCGATAAAGTCAAAAATATAGAAAACGACGTAGTTTATATCTATATTGTTGATGAATATAATAGAGTGTTAGTGCATACTTTTGAGAATGGTTTTCCTATTGATCTTCTTACTATAAATAAAGATAATCTTGATTCTCATTTAATTAATTCCGGTAAAGGGTACATTATTGATTTTCACTCTCCAATTCTAGATGGGCGAGCGGGTTATGTTCACGTTGGAATAGATGAATCTTCTATGCAAGGAAAAATAAATAGTGTATTAAATCAAATTATTGGTTTAACTTTAATTGTTGGTGCGATCGGAGTTATTTTGGCTTACTGCGCCGGGAATTATCTAATTGGCCCCATACATTCACTAGTAAAAGGAACTGAGGAATATGGTAAAGGTAATTTCGGATATCAAATAAAAACTAATACACATGATGAAATTAATGTTTTATCAAAAGCATTAGAAAATATGTCTAAGAATCTCAGTGAAAATATTAACGATCTTCGTGATTCTCAAGATAGATACAAGAAACTAGTTGATGGAATAAATGATGCAATTATTTCAATTGACTCTAATAGAAAGATTCTTTCTTGGAATAGTGCTGCGCAAAAGATGTTTGGTTATATGTTTGAAGAGATGATTGGGAAAACAATTAATCATCTTTTTGCTAATGATACTGATTGTTTCTCTGAAAAAGGTGATATTAAAGAAGGTGAGTGGCTATTTATTGGTAAGAACTCTAAGTTTCAAGGATCTGTTAAAACTAAATTACTGCAGGACGGTTCAGATGTTCAAGTTGTGGTTATTAGTGATATTTCGGGTCAAAAGGAGAAGGAGGCTCTTGAGAAACAGATTCTACAGTCCGATAGGCTTGCTACGATAGGTTCGCTAGCGGCGGGAGTAGCTCATGAAATAAACAATCCTTTGGCAAATATTTCACTTTATAGTCAGATGCTGATGAAAAAGAAAGATAAAACCATTAATTCTAAACTCAAGATTATATTTGATGAATCTAACAGAGCTGCAAATATATCTAAGAGTCTGCTAGAGTTTGCTCGCCAATCTGAGCCTAAATTAACAAATGCAAATATTAACTTGGAGATTGAAAAAGCATTGGCTATTCTGGGCCATGAATTAAAGAATATTAAACTAGTGACTTTACTTGAAAATATTCCCCTTATTCTTATTGATGTTGAACAGATAAAGCAAGTTTTAATTAATCTTATTTCTAATTCTATTCAAGCGATTGAAAAGAATGGGGAAATTAGAATTAAAACCTTTATTAGAAACAATTTCTTGAATATTAGTATATCTGATAATGGTTGTGGGATACAACCTGAAAATATTAGTAAAATATTTGATCCATTCTTTACTACTAAAGGACTAGGTGAAGGAACTGGTCTTGGTCTATCAATCTGTTATGGGATTATAAAGCGTCATAATGGTTCGATTGATGTTGAAAGTGAAGTCGGGTTTGGCACAACTTTTACTATTAAACTTCCATTGTGATTGGAATGACTAGTATTCTTATTATTGAAGACAATTTTAAGATGCGTTCTGGGTTAGTTGAACTATTAACTGATGAAGGTTATTCTGTTGATTCAACTGGAAATGGGAAACATGGTCTTGAGTTCATTAAGAATAAAGATTATGATATCATAATGACTGATTTAATAATGCCTTTCATAGGCGGTATGGAAATATTACATCAGGTAAAGCAATCAAACCCAAAAACACATGTGATATTGATTACGGCTTATGCGACAGTCGAAAACGCCGTGGAGGCAATGAAGTCAGGTGCTTCAGAATATATTACAAAGCCATTCAAGATAGATGAGGTGAAAATGAAAATTAGGAAGATTATTGCAGAATCAGATATTAAAACTCTACATCCGTCTCTTGATCCTTTAATGATAAAAGCTATGTCAAATCCCATCCGAAGCGCTGCAGTTAGACTTCTAGGTAAGACGAGTAAACTTCGCTTTACAGATATTAAGAATATACTTGAAATTGGTGACCCTACGAAACTAAGTTTTCATCTTAGGGTTCTTAAAAGAACTAATATTGTAGAGCAAGATGAGGATAAAAAATATAGTTTAACATTTAATGGAAAAAATATCTTAGACGTCATATAAAATAAGAATAGAAAAGATATTCAAATATATATTTTATATAATATACATAAGATTAGAGCAGATTTTCATATATATATATATATCTATTGTAATTTATTTCAAAATAATGTTTTAATTATATCAAACAATATCAGTTGGTCGGGTATTCAATTGAAGTTCTTCCTAAACGTAGGTAATAACTAAATGAAAGACCGAAGAGAATTTGTTAAGACGGCGAGCATTGTCGTAGCAGCTTCAGCTGTAACGGGACTTGCTCTACTTTCTAAACCAGCTTTTGCTAGCAAGGAATCCAATAGAACTGTAACAACGACAAAAGGTAAGCGTTTTGCGATGGTTGTTGATATTAGACGATGTATCG